>SLHB01000303.1 GCA_007136375.1 Candidatus Hydrogenedentota bacterium | reverse complement strand
TGACGGAAGTGGGCGAGCGTCTGCGCCAGGGCGGATGGAGCGCGCGGGAATGACCCTTGGAGCCGCCGTCCCCCTCGCGGGGGCCGCGCCCCCGTGGCTGGAGTTCTTCACGGTGGGCGGCGTGAACGTCCGCACCGTGACGATGGGCTGTGTGCTTATCGGGTTGAGCGCGGGCGTCCTTGGCTGTTTCGCCTTTCTGCGCAAGCGCTCGCTCTTGGGCGACGCCTTGGCGCACGCGGCCTTGCCGGGCGTCTGCGTGGCCTTCCTCCTCGCTGGCGCGCGGGATCCCCTCATCATCCTCATTGGCGCGATGGCCGCCTGCTGGGTAGGCGCGATATCCATCGACCTCATCGTCAATTACACCCGCTGCAAGGAAGAAAGCGCCCTGGGCATGGTGCTTTCCGTCTTCTTTGGCCTGGGCACGTTGTTGTTGACGCACATTCAGCAGCGGGGCGGCGCGGGCCAGGCCGGTCTCGACCGCTTCCTGTTCGGCCAGGCCGCCGCGATGCAACGGGACGACCTTACGGTGCTGATCGCGTGCAGCGTGGTTATCCTCGTGGTGGTGGCCATCTTCTACAAAGAGTTCAAGCTCCTCGCCTTCGACCGCCAGTTCGCCCGTTCCCTCAACCGGCCCATGCGCGCCATGGAGGTGCTCCTTGCGACGCTCATTGTCGCGGCGGTGGCCATTGGGCTTCAGGCCGTGGGCGTGGTGCTGATGGCGGCCATGCTCGTGACGCCCGCCGCCGCGGCCCGCTATTGGACGCATCACTTGGGCGTCATGCTGCTTATCGCCGGCGTATTCGGCGCGCTGAGCGGGGGCGCGGGGGCTTATGTCAGCTACATGAGCGCGGGCATGCCCACGGGCCCGTGGATGGTCGTGGCCGCGTCGGCGCTGTTCGGCCTGTCCCTCTTCCTTGCGCCCGAGCAGGGCGTGCTGTCCCGCTGGATCCACCACCGGCGCTTCCGCAAGCGGACGGCGGAAGAGAATCTGCTGCGCACCCTGTACCGCTTCGCCGAGGAAGGCGGCCCCTCGGCTACGGGTTACGCGCCGGCGGACTTCCAGCGTTACCGGGCCATGACGGCGGCCGTCGTCATGAAGACCTTGGGCCGCTTGGCGGGCAAGGGATTGGTGGAGGAATTGCCCGGCGGCCGTTTCCGGCTTACGGAAGCGGGGGCCGCCCATGCCGCGGGGATCACCCGGCGGCACCGCCTGTGGGAGGCTTACTTGAGCGAGAAACTGGCTATCGCGCCGGACCATGTGCACGATGACGCCGAGGCCATGGAGCACGTGCTGACCCCGGAACTGGAAGACCGGTTATTGGAGACGCTCACGGAGACGGAGCACGATCCCCACGATAGGCGCATTCCACCGCCGGAGGGGACGGAATCCGGCTCGCGCGGGCAGGACAAGAGGAGGGAGGACCGGTGACGGACGGCGCCTGGATCATGCTTACGGGAAGCCTGGTGGGCGTCTCCTGCGCCCTCGTGGGCTCCTTTCTCGTCCTGCGCCGCCTGGCCATGCTGGGGGACGCCATCAGCCATTCCGTGCTGCTGGGCATCGTCCTCGCTTTCATGCTCACGGCCAGCCGCAACACCATCCCCATGCTCATCGGCGCGGGCGCCGTAGGCGTGCTCACCGCGTTCCTCACCGACATTCTGACGCGCCAGGGCAAGCTCCAATCCGACGCGGCCATTGGGGTGACCTTCACGTGGCTCTTCGCCGTGGGCGTGATTCTCGTCAGCCGCTACGCGAGCCAAATCGACCTGGACGTGGATTGCGTGCTCCACGGGGAAATCCTGTATACGCCCTTTGACACCGTGACCATGGGCGGCCGCGGCCTCGGCCCCCGGGCCGTGTGGATGCTCGGGGGCGTGACCTTGTTGAACCTAATCGTGATCGGCTTCGGCTACAAACAGTTTAAGATATGCGCCTTCGACCCGGCCCTTGCCGCCACCGTGGGCGTCAACGTGACCCTCTGGCACTATGTGCTGATGGGCCTCGTCTCCCTGAGCACCGTGGCCTCCTTCGAAAGCGTTGGCGCCATCCTTGTGGTGGCCATGCTCATCGTCCCTCCGAACACCGCCTACTTGCTTACGGACCGGCTTTCCGTCATGATCGCGTTGGCATGCTTTTTCGGCGTCGCCAGCGCCATAGGCGGGTACGGCCTGGCGTATATGATAGACGGCTCCATCGCGGCCGCCATGGCGGTCGTCAGCGGCGCGTTTTTTGTGTTGGCCGCGTTGTTGTCGCCCAGCCACGGGTTGCTGGGCCGCTTGTTGGGCCGCCGGGTGGCCGGGGGCGCGTCTTCCGGACCGGCGGACGTGGAAGGTCCCGCGGCCACGTTTTCCTGATTTCGCGCCTCTTGCGCCGGGCCCTGGCCGCCATGTTCGGAGCCCGTGGAATGGCCCTTCTCCCCGTTATGTTGACTCACCGGCGACATAAAGCGCGTCCCCTGCGCCGTGGGGTTCACGGGCGGCTCCCCAGTCTTGCCGGCCCGTTCCCGAGCCCGCCGCGGATGTGGAATTCCCGGCGTGGTGTTCTGTAAGGTGGCGGGTGGATGGAATATGTTGAATGGCGCGCTTGAATCCGCATCCAACGACTTTGAGGTGTACGATGAGACTTAGCAAGACCGCCCTCCGCTTGGGGTTCGCGGCCGCCCTTGTGTTCGCTGTTGGCCTCGCCGGCGCGGAAGAAGACACGGTCCCGGCGGATGTGCCCGACGAGCTGCAAGAGAGCGTCGAGAGAGCCGTGGAGGAAGTGAAGCCCGCCTTGGTTCGCATCCAGGTTGTGAGCACGCGCTACACGGGCGGCCGGGCGCAACGCTACCTGTCGAGCGGCAGCGGCGTTATTATTTCCAGCGACGGCTATGTCATTACCAACCACCATGTGGCCGCCCGCGCGCAACGGATCCGGTGCACCCTTACCACGAAGGAAGAGATCGACGCCGAACTCGTCGGCACGGACGCGTTGTCGGACATCGCTATATTGCGCCTCCTGCCGGAGGAGCCCCGGGAGTTTCCCGTCGCCCGCTTCGGCGACTCCGGCGCCCTCAAGGTGGGCGACAACGTGCTCGCCATGGGCAGCCCCATGGCCTTGTCCCAGTCGGTCACCCTGGGCATCGTGAGCAACCTCGAAGTCACGCTGGGCCGGGACGCCGTGACCTTGGACGGCGAGAACGTTGGCACGATGGTGCGCTGGATCGGCCATGACGCCGCGATATTCGGCGGCAATTCCGGCGGACCTCTCGTGAATTTGCGTGGAGAAATCATCGGGATAAATGAGATCGCCATCGGATTGGGCGGCGGTCTGGGCGGCGCCATCCCCGGCAATTTCGCGCAAGAGGTCGCCGAGGCCCTCATGGAGCATGGAGAAGTGGGGCGCGCCTGGATGGGCGTGCAGGTCCAACCTCTCCTGCGCCGCACCGGGCCGGAGCGGGGTGTGCTCATCAGCGGCGCCTTCCACGATTCGCCGGCCGATCGGGCTGGCTTTGAGGCCGGCGACATCCTGATCCGCTTGGGCGGCGAGGAGATCGAGGTGCGCTTCGATGAGGAGTTGCCCTTGTTCAATCAGTACTCGGCCGGATTGCCCATTGGCGAAGAAGTGGAGGCCGTCGTGCTCCGCGATGACGAGGAAGTAACGTTGACCCTCACGCCCGAACGGCGGGAGCCCGTGGCGCCGGACCAGCAAGAATTCCGGCAGTGGGGCATGACCGCGCGGGACCTGTCCTTCATCAAGGCCCGGGAGATGCGCAGGGATACACGCGACGGCGTACTGGTTACGTCCGTGCGTTCCGGCGGGCCCGTAGGCGAGGCGCGGCCGAGCCTGAACTCCGACGATGTCATCGTAGGCGTGAACGGCGTCAACATCGAGAACGTGGAGGAATTGGTAAGCCTCACCGAACTCATTACGGAAGAGGCGGAGGGCCCCGTCCCCGCCTTGGTGACCTTCGAGCGCCGCGGCGAACAGCATGTGACGGTGGTCAGCGTTGGCATCCGCGAGATCGACGATCCCGGCCGCGAAGTTCGCCGGGCTTGGTTGCCGCTGGAGGCGCAGGTAGTCACCAGCGATATCGCGGATAAGCTGGGCCAAGAAGGCCTGAACGGGTTCCGTGTGACGCGCGTCCATGCCGGTTTGTCCGCCGAGGAAGCAGGCCTGCAAGTGGGCGATGTCATCGTAGCCGTGGACGGCGAGCCCCTGTACGCGAGCCGCCCCGAGGATTATGAAGAGTTGACCGCCCTTATCCGGCAGTACCGCATCGGAGACGAAGCGGAACTGGGGATCGTCCGAAACGGGGAGGAGATCGCCCTTGCTGTCGAACTCACCGAGTCGCCTCGCGCCGCCCGGGAGATGGTCCGCTACGAGGACCTGCACTTCGAATTCACGGTCCGCGACCTGACCTTCCAAGACCGCGCCCAAGAGCAATGGAGTCAGGATCAGGCGGGGGTGTTGGTCGAGGATGTCCGCAATGGGAGTTGGAGCGATCTCGGCGAACTGCGAACGAGCGATCTCATTGTCCGCGTGGACGGATACGACGTGGAAGATGTCGAAAACTTCCAGGAGATCATGGAGCGCATCGAGGGCGAGCAACCCAGCGCCGTCGTGTTCAAGGTCATGCGTGGTGTCTATACCCTGTTTCTGGAGATCGAGCCTCAGTGGGACGAGGTGGTCTAACGCGGCCGGCGCCCGGCGCGCCGGCGTACGAAAGGATTTGTGTTATGCGCACGATGCGATATGGCGTGGCCGCGCTCCTGGGCTTGGGGTTCGTGTTCACGGCGCCTGCTAGCGCGGACGCCATCGCCGAGGCGGGACGGAGCCTCATGGAGAACTACCGCGACGCCGTTGTCACCGTGAGAGTGGTGTCCAACCAGCAGATCAGCTATCCCGGCCAGGGCACGCAGGAGTCTGAGCAGACCATCGAGGCGACGGGCACGATCATCACGCCCACGGGCCTCACCGTGCTCGCGCTCTCAAAGGTGGAGCCCAGCAGCGTTCTGGAGCTCATGGGCGTGATGAACGACGTGAGCATCGAGAGCGAACTGTCGGATATCCAGATCCTTCGGACGGACGGCTCCGAAGTGGATGCGCAAGTGCTGCTCCGCGACCGCGATTTCGACTTGGTCTTCATTGCGCCGTCGGACGCCGTCGAGGACTGGAGCCATGTGAATCTCGCCGTCGCGGCGAATCCGGGATTGCTCGATCCAGTCATCGCCATCAACCGGCTCGGCCGCGTTGCCGGGCGCACCCACTCCGCCGCCTCCGGCCGCATCGAGGCGGTGGTGGAGCGGCCGCGCACCCTGTACATCCCCTCTCGGGGCGATGGCACGGGCGAACGAGGCTCGCCCGTGTTCACCCTTGACGGCGACCTCGTGGGGATTCTCGTCATGCGCGCCGTCCGGAGCACGGGACGGGACAACATGTCGGACAACATGATCCCCATCGTCCTTCCCGCCGTCGACGTGCTGGACGCGGCCCGGCAAGCGCCGGGATACGAGGACGACTTCGAAGAATCCAACAACGACGACTGACGCCGTGTTCGCGGCGCGGGGGCGTAGCGAAACACTCGCGGAGCGCCTTGGGGGCGGAACCCCGTTCCCGGGGCGCTCTCGTTATGCCGCGCGGCCTGTTGCCATTCGCTGCCGCGCCCCTTACAATGCGCGCAGGTGGCGCCGAGGCACGCCGCCGGCGGGTGGGAACCGGATGGAAGTGGAGGCTCTTCGCCGGCGCAGAACGGCGTCAGCGGAACGAGGCGTTGGGGAACGATTGACTGCATCGTGGAATCTACAGGGCCGCGTCGCCTTGGTGACGGGCGCGGCGAAACGCATCGGCCGGGCCATCGCGTTGGACCTGGCCGGGCGCGGCATGGGCGTGGTAGTACACTACGGCGGCTCCGCGGACGAAGCGCGGGAACTGGTCCGCGAAATCGAGGCGGCGGGCGGACGGGCCTGGGCGGCGCAGGCGGACTTGGCGGACCGCCAGGCCGCGGCGGAGCTCGCGGGGACAGCCAGGGAATTGGCCGGCCGCCTCGATGTCCTCGTCAACAACGCGAGCATGTTTCCGAAATCCACCGTTCTTGACTTCGAACCGGAAGAGTTGTTCGCCAATGTCGACGTGAACGCCTTGGCGCCCTTGCTCTTGAGCCGCGCCCTTGCCCGACAGCAGGGGGAAGCCGCAATCGTCAATCTCTTGGACACGCGCATCGTCTCCTATGACCGCGAACACGCCGCGTATCACCTGAGCAAGCGCATGCTGCACACGATTACCCGCATGCTCGCGCTCGAACTCGCCCCGCGCATCCGCGTCAACGCCGTGGCGCCTGGCGTGATTCTTCCGCCCCCGGGCAAGGACGAGGCCTACTTGGAAGAGCTCCGGCATACGAACCCGCTAAATAGCATCGGCGATCCCGCGGACATCGCCCGGGCCGCCGCGTATCTGCTCGAAGCGCCTTTTGTCACCGGGCAAGTGGTCTACGTCGATGGCGGGCGGCATATGCTCGGAGGCGCCTATGCCTGAAGCGCCTCTGGACCGCATCACCATTGACCGCCTCCACGTCCGCTGCATCGTCGGGATCTTCCCTGGGGAACGGGAAAAGAAACAGGACGTGTTTATCACCGTCACCTTGCACGCGGATCTCGCCAAGGCCTGCGCGACGGACGACATCGCCCAGACCGTGGACTACAAGGGACTGAAAAAATCCATCTTTGCCATGGCGGAGGCGTCGTCCTTCTATCTCATAGAAGCCTTGGCGGACGCCGTGGCGGCCCGGTGTTTGGAGGATGAGCGCGTGCGCCGCGCCGATGTGACCGTGGCCAAGCCGGGCGCTCTCCGCTTCGCGGAGAATGTGTCTGTTACGATCACCCGGGAAAACCGCGGCCGTGGCGTCCAAGGCTGAGCGGACTACGGCCTGCGTCGGCATCGGGTCGAACATCGCGCCGGAAACGAACATCCCGGCCGCGTTGGAGCTGTTGGCCGGGCATGGGCCGATCCTGGCCCTGTCCACCTTTTATTGGACGCCCCCCCTGGGCGGGCCTGGGCAGCCCGAGTATCTCAACGGCGTCTGCGTCACCGAAACGAGCCGCTCTCCTAGGGAGCTGAAGTTCGGCGTGTTGCGTTCTATAGAGCAACGCCTGCGCCGGGACCGGAGCGCGGGGAAATGGGCGCCCAGGACCATCGATTTGGACCTGCTCCTCTATGGGGATAGGGCTGTAGAGGAGCCGGATCTCGTGATCCCCGATCCCGACATCCGCTCCAGGCCTTTCCTGGCGCTCTCCCTCCTCGAAGTGGCGCCGGAGCTCATCATGCCCGACACGGGATTGCCGCTCGCCATCGAAGCGGGCTCCATGGACCGGGAAGGAATGAAGCCGGACGAGGACTTTTCCCGGCGGCTTAACGCGAGGTTTACGTCATGAACACCGAACGGGTGGCGCGGCTGGTCCGCGAGTTAATACAAGAACTGGGGGAGGATCCGCAACGGGAAGGCCTGGCCAGGACGCCGGAGCGGGTGGCGGAGGCCTACGCGTTTCTCACGTCCGGATACGGCATGGATCTCGAAACCGTCGTAAACGGCGCCATTTTCGAATCCGTGTCGAACAATATGATCATCTGCCGGGACATCGAAGTCTATAGCCTCTGCGAGCACCACATGCTTCCGTTCTACGGCCGGTGCCACATTGGCTACATCGCGGACACCAAGGTCGTCGGCTTGAGCAAGCTCGCCCGCGTGGTCGACTGCTTCGCCCGCCGTCTCCAGATTCAGGAACGGCTCACGGCCCAGATAGCGGACGCCATCATGGATATGACCCAGGCCGAGGGCGTCGGCGTCGTCATGGAGTGCCGCCATCTCTGCATGATGATGCGCGGCGTGGAAAAGCAGAACAGCGTCATGACCACTTCATCCGTGCTGGGGAGTTTCCACGACGAGGAAGCGACGCGCATGGAGTTCCTCAATCTCATCGACCGCAAGGTCTGCTGAGGCCCATCCACGCAGTGGCGGTTTACGCTAGGCCGGTTCGGTGACGCGCCCCGCGCCGTCCAGCGCCATGCGCGCCAGGCCAAGGGCCCCCGATTTTCCGTGCGCGCCCGTTTCCAACACCGGCCCCGTACAACTCGGGCAGCCAGCGTCGCAAGGACAATCCTGCGCAAGGGCCATGGCCGCTTCCACCAGCGCGCCGTGATGCTCATAGAGCTTCGTGCTCGCGCCCACGCCGCCGGGATAGGTTTCGTAGAGGAACACGCTCGGCAGGTCCGAGAAGGGCGAGCGCAGCATGCTGAAGGCGCGGATATCCCGGGGGTCGCACATGACATGGACGGGCGCCGTGTGGCGGAGCGCGTTCGCCAGCCCGCTCAACGCGCCCGCCAGGTCCTGCTGCTGAAGCCCCAGCGTCTGCGCCGTGTCCATGGGAAACTCCAGCCAATACGCCGCCGTGTGCATCGTGGTTTCCGGCAAGTCGATCTCGCCCCAGCCCACATTCTCATGGGTCCCGAACTTGATCTTCTTGTAGATGGACGGCAACCACGTCACGCTCACCTCGCCGTGGAGCTTCGTGGCCGCCCCTTCCGGGGCGCTCGCGAAGGCGTCGATGACCTTGATGTCCGCCTTGATCTGCGCATCCGTGTAGTAGTCCACATCCACCGGGCGCGCATAGGCCTTCCGGTCCGGCAGGTCCAGCCGATCGATGGTGTACTGGCGGCTCTGGTGCAGATAGATGGCGTTCTGATGCACTTCCACCGGCGCGGAAAACAAATCCACCTCGCCGATGACCCGGCCGTTGTCGCTCGTGTCCAAGATGACCACATTCCCCGGCGCCGCCGTCCGCAGGCTTACGTCTTCCGCCGGATAGGCGTCCGCGCTCCAATGCCACTTGCCGCCCACATGCCGCAAGATGCGCTGCTCCTCCAAATACGAGAGGACCTCCCCGGTAGAGGCGGGATCCAGGCCAAAGGCCTCGCCGTCCTGGAAAGGCAGTTCGAAGGCGGCGCACTTCATGTGGCCCGACACGATAATGAGGTTGTTCGGGTCCACCGTCGCCGCCTCCGGCGCCTGGCCAAAGAAGTAGTCGGGATGATTCACCATGTACTGGTCCAGGGGCGCGCTCGACGCCACCAGGATTGTCAGCGAGACGCCGTGGCGCCGCCCCGCCCGGCCCGCCTGTTGCCAACTGCTCGCGACGTTGCCCGGGTAGCCCGTCATGATGCACACGTCCAGCGCGCCAATGTCGATGCCCAACTCCAGCGCGTTCGTGCTCACCACCGTCATGATCTCCCCGTCCCGCAGCCCTTTCTCAATGGCCCGGCGTTCCGTGGGCAGATAGCCGCCGCGATAGCCGCGGACAAGGTCCCCGTGCTTCCCCTGCTTGCGCACCGCTTGCTTCAAGTACGTGGTGAGGATCTCCACGCGCAAGCGGCTCCGCGCGAACACAATGGACTGGATGCCCCGCGTCAAGAACTGGTTCGCCAGCCACGCCGCCTCCTGCACGGAGGAGCGGCGGATCCCCAGGGCCCGGTCCACCACTGGCGGGTTGTACATAAGGAAATGGCGCTCGCCCGCCGGCGCGCCGTTGTTGTCCACCAGATGGACCGGCGCCTCCGTGATGCGCTCCGCCATCTCCTTTGGGTTGCGGATGGTCGCGCTGCAACAGATGAACCGTGGCTTCGATCCGTAAAAGGCGCAAATCCGCTTCAACCGGCGGATGACGTTCGCCAAATGGCTGCCAAACACCCCCCGGTAATGGTGTAACTCGTCAATGACGATGTATTCCAAATTCTCGAACAGGCGCATCCACTTCGTATGATGCGGCAGGATCCCCGTGTGCAGCATGTCCGGGTTCGTTACGACGATGTGCCCCGCCTGGCGGATGGCCTTACGCGCCGAGGCCGGCGTGTCCCCGTCGAAGGTGTAGACGCCAATATCGACCTCGAGCCCAGCCACCATGCCCTGCAACTCGTTCAACTGATCCTGGGACAACGCCTTGGTCGGAAAGAGGTACAACGCCCGCGCGTTCGGATTCGCCAACAACGTGTTCAAGACCGGCGCGTTGTAGCATAGCGTCTTGCCCGACGCCGTCGGCGTCACCACGCACACATGCTCCCCGGCCAGCGTACGCTCGATCGCCTCCGCCTGATGAGTGTAGAGATTCGCCATGCCCTTCCGCGCCAACGCCTCCCGCAAGCGCGGATGCATCCCCGCCGGAAACGGCGCGTGCCGCGCCGGCCGCGCCGGAACCGTCCGCCACGCCGTAACATTTCGCCGGATTCGCGGCTCCTCCCGCAACCGGTCAATCATCTGCGCAGTGTTCATGAAAGTCCGTCCCTTCCGCTGGCGGCCCCCAGTCAACTCGGCACTGAATATACCATCAGTGCCCCCCCGCCGCAACTCCATAACTCAGCGCGGACCCGTCGTCTAAAGTGGCCCCGATTACGCCACAAAATCACACGAAAGACAGAACCACAGAGGCACCGAGGCCACAGAGTTTCGTGATACAAGCATCCGTAAACGTTTGCAAAAGTCCCCCTTTGAAGGGGGATTTAGGGGGATGTCTCGCCAGAGCCGCAAGCCCCCCTTTTGAGGCCTGTCTCCACGAAAGCGGTGAAGGGACTCAGGGGATCTCCAACTCCTTCCGG
>SLHB01000056.1 GCA_007136375.1 Candidatus Hydrogenedentota bacterium | reverse complement strand
TTGTGCTAGTGGGCGATGGAATGGCCGACTTTCCCTTGCCCGAACTTGACGGCCGCACCCCGTTGCAGGCCGCGAACACCCCGGCCATGGACGCCCTCGCCCGGGAAGGCCTCTGCGCGCTCTTCCGCCCCATTCCCGAAGGGTTTCCGCCCGGGAGCGACATCGGAAACCTCTCGTTGTTCGGATACGATCCGTCCGCCGCGTTCACCGGCCGCGCGCCCCTGGAAGCCGCGAACCAGGGCATCGCCCTCGGTCCGGACCAAGTGGTCTTTCGCTGCAACCTCGTCACCCTGACCGATGGCCAAATGCGCAATTTCACCGCGGGCCACATCGGGTCCGAAGAAGGCGCCGAACTCATCAGCGCGTTGAACGGCGCCTGCGACGAGCTCCCCGTGCGGTTCTATCCGGGCGTGGGCTACCGGCACCTCGCGGTCCTGGACGCGCCCGACGGGCGCAAGGCGGACTTCGCCAAGGCCGCCTGCACGCCGCCCCACGACATTCAGGACATGGCCTACGCCTCCTTTCTTCCGGACGGCGCCGCCGGGGAGTTTATCCAGGAGATTATGGACAAAGCCGCCGGCGTTTTCGCCGAACACCCGGTGAACGCGCGCCGCGCCGCCGCGGGAAAGCCTTCCGCGACGTCAGTGTGGCTTTGGGGCCAGGGATTCGCGCCCCGGCTCGAGTCCTATGAGCAGCGTTTCGGTCTTAAGGGCGCTGTCATCAGCGCCGTCGACCTTGTGAAAGGCATCGGCGTGTGCGCGGGATTGCGGATCTGCGATGTTCCAGGCGCCACCGGGTACATTGACACAGACTATGCGGGCAAGGTCCAGGCCGCGCGGGACGCCCTTGATGCGGTGGATTTCGTCTACCTTCATGTGGAAGCGCCGGACGAGACAGCTCACGAAGGCCGAACCGATCTCAAGATTCAAGCCATCGAGGATTTTGACAGCCAAGTCGTGGCGCCCTGCCGCGAACTCGGCCTGGATCGGGGGGACTGCCGTATCCTCGTCGCGCCGGACCACGTGACCGCCTTGTCCACGCGGACCCACGCGGCCGGTCCCGTGCCTTTCGCCCTCTGGGGTCCCGGGATCGCGTCCAACGGCGCCGCCGCCTACTCCGAAGCGGAAGGCGCGAAGGCGGGGATCCTGTTTTCCGACGGGTTCCGGCTTGTCCCCACGATGCTCACGGAGGAAACGGTCTCGGTCAGCGCGCTTGCTGCTGGGGGCGCGGCCTCGCAGCCGGCCCGGTAAGTCCGCCAAGGGCTCATCCCGCGTTTCCGCTCTGGCCGTTGCTAGACTTCCCAGAGATCCGGGCGTCTTGCCGTGGCGCCGGCGTATTATGCAACACATTCGAGATAGGATTGTAATGAGTACTCAGGTAGATATATACGATGTCACGCTCCGGGACGGCGCGCAAGGGCCCGGCGTGAAATTCTCCGCCGATGACCAGCTCCGTGTGGTCCAAGAGTTGGACGCCCTTGGCGTCGCTTTCATCGAAGGCGGACAGCCCGCATCCAATCCCAAGGCCGCCGACCTCTTCAAGCGGGGAAACGAATTGGCCCGGAACGCCAAAATGGCCGCCTTTGGCAGCACGCGCCACCCGAAGGCCGCCGTGGAAGACGACGGAAACCTGAAAGCCCTCCTCGCGGCCGAAACCGAAGTGGTTACCATTTTCGGAAAAACCTCGCCTTTGCACGTGAAAGAAATCCTGCGCGTGAGCCTGGATGAAAACCTGACCATCGTGGAGGAGTCCATCCAGTTCCTTCGCTCCGAGGGCCGGCGCGTGTTCTTGGACGCCGAACACTTTTTCGATGGATTCAAGGAGGACAGCGCGTACGCGCTTTCGGTCTTGGAGCGCGCCCAGGCCGCCGGCGCGGAAGTGCTGATTCTCTGTGACACGAACGGGGGCTGTCTCCCTTGGGAGGTGGGCGCCATCACGAAGACGGTGAAGGAGCGCTTGCCGCAAGCCAGCATCGGCATTCACGCCCACAACGACAGCGGGTGCGGCGTGGCCAACACCCTCGCCGCCGTACAAGAAGGCGCGACGCAGGTGCAGGGCACCATCAACGGCTACGGCGAGCGGACGGGCAACGCGAACCTCTGCACCATCATTCCCGACCTCCAGTTGAAGATGGGGCGATCCGTGGTGAACGCGGAGCAACTCGCCCGCCTTACGCCCCTCTCCCACATGGTCGCGGAGTTGGCGAACATGACGCCCTACGACGCGGAGCCCTTCGTGGGCCGGGACGCTTTCACCCACAAAGGCGGCATGCACGCCGACGCCGTCAAGAAGCTCAAGCGGAGCTACGAGCACATCGACCCCGTCCTCGTCGGCAACACGACCCACGTATCCGTGAGCGAGATGGCCGGCCGTTCCAGCCTCCTGCAAAAGGCGTCGGAGTTCGACATCGAACTCAAGCGGGACACGCCGGACACGCGGCGCATCCTGGAAAAGATCAAGGAGCTTGAGAACCGGGGCTATGAGTTCGAGGGCGCCGACGCGTCCCTCGAACTGTTGATGCGCAAGGCCATCGGCCAATACCGGGCCTTCTTCAGCACGAAGGGCTTCCGGGTCTCAGTCGAACAGCCCCGCAACGGCCAGGATCCGCCCTTGTCCGAAGCGACGCTCAAGCTGGAGCTCGCCAATGGCATGGAGATGCACACCGTCGCCGAGGGCCATGGACCCGTCGACGCTCTCAACAACGCCTTGCGCAAGGCCTTGGAGCCGTCATACCCCGAATTGAGCGACGTTCATCTGGAAGACTATAAGGTTCGCATTCTCGACGGACGGGCGGGGACCCAAGCCCACACCCGGGTGCTCATCGAGTCCAGCGACGGCGCCGAGTCGTGGAACACGGTGGGCGTGTCCGAGAACGTCATTAACGCCTCCTATCTCGCGTTGGTCGACAGCATCGAGTACAAGTTGCTTCGCGGACGCGGCCATGAAGACTAACGCCGTGGCGCGCCCGTTCCGGAGAATGGAATGACCGAACCCGCCAAACGCGTCGTGTTTTCCTTTGATGGCGCTAGCTTCGCCAATCTCGAGCAGATCCGCGACCGGGGGCGTTACCCGAATCTCGCCGGCGCCGTCCGCGACGCCCTCCGCACCGTGAAGGCCTTGCAGGAGCACCGGGACGCCGGCTTCACCGAGGTCGTTGTGCGGAATCCCGAGACCGGCGCCGAGCGGGTCCTCGATCTCGGAGACGGTGGAGGCAAGCGCCCATGAACGTGGAGCGGGACCCCGGGACCGTTGCCCCTTACGGGGAAGAAGAACTCATCGAAGGCGGCGACGTCACGTTGACGCCCGGGGAAGTCCCCTGGAAAGCCCGGAAGCATCATGCCGAAACAGCGAGCGGCCTGGCCCGGGCCATCTTCTTCGTGCTCGCGGGGAGCGCCTTGCTCCACTACACGGCCATGGCCGTCTTCACCGCCCTCGATTTCCAACCCGTCGCCGAGGCCTTGGAACGCATCTTCGACGTTTGGCTCCCCGTCATCTCGGGATTCTTCGGCGCCGCCGTGACCTACTACTTCACCCGCGACAGCAGTTCTCGCTGAAAGCCTTCCTGGCTTCGCGCCCTCCGCCCGTCCACGCACTTCTCCGCCTACCCCGATCGCACCACCGCCAAGAATAAGTTTTGCGCAGTAGACAAGGTTTTCGTCATGGCTGTATACTCCTTAGTTAGCGTGAACCAGCTTTAAACACGAGGAAGCGACCGGACGCTGCGGACCGGCCAACGATCCGCCGCGGCGCGTTGTGCGCCAACTCCGCCTTGCCCAGGCCGGTCCGGGTAAGACACTACCGCGGAATCCTCGCCATGCGCGCAATGGATGGCGCCCGGCCTTACCGGGATGTGACGGTGCTCGACCTCGTTTCTGCGGAAGCGTACTTGCTCAGCGATCCCGATGAGCATCAGCTTCACCCGCCTCCCGCGGTGCTCGCTAATCTGGAGCATCTCCGCGTGTCCGTGCTTCAGCCCGTGCAAGAGCAGATCAGGGCGCGGATGACCATTCTCGGCGGCTACCGCTCCCTCCTCCTGAACGCAAAGCTCCACGAACCTCCGTGGTCCCAACACCGCTTGGGCGAAGCCGCCGATTGCCGTTTACCCGCCTCCTTCCTCACCTCCGCGAAGGCCGCTCCAATCCGGGATATCGTCAACCGCGAAACCGTGCGCCTGGTGGGGCGGCCCGTCTCCCGCGGCGTCAACGCGAGCTACTATCTCTTCGCATGGCTCTGCATCTACCTCCCCTGCTTCCCCATCGACGAAGTAGTCCACGAGGGCGGCGCCGGCCCCGGCCGGCCCGCTTGGGTCCACGTCTCCGCCACTCGCGGCGCGAACCGGGCCGCCATGGCCGTGACCGGCCGCTATGTGCCGGGGCGCCGCCGAAGCCTGACATTGAGCGCCGCGCTGAGCCTCGGCGCTCAGCGGCCCTCCTCAATCGCCGGATAAGAGCGCCATTGGCGGGGCGGCCCTCGCATGCCCGATAGATGCCGGCCATACCCGTTCTCCCGGTGGATGAAGGCCACTGTTCCGTCCCCAGCGCGAGTATGAGACTGGATAGAGATGTCCGGTCAGGTCTATCCGGCGCTCAGCCGCCCTAACGCCGTTTGCGCGGCGGCGGGGCGGCCCTCTATACTTGAGAGCCCAGCCACTCGCGGCCCGGAGCGCTTTTCCATTCTCGGCGACGTTTCGCGCCCCGTCCGCGCCCATCCGAAGGGGAGCACTGTTTATTGCGCCAGGGGGGAGAGGCGCCCCCGCGGCCGACCTAAGAGGAGCCAGGCAGGCATGGAAAACGTGATCATCATTGGTTCAGGACCGGCGGGATACACGGCGGCGCTATACACCTCCCGCGCCAATCTGGAGCCCGTTCTCTTCGAAGGCGAACTCAGCAAGGACGTCCTTCCCGGCGGCCAGTTGATGACCACGACGGAAGTGGAGAACTATCCCGGGTTTCCCGACGGGGTGACGGGGCCGGAAATGATGGACCTCTTCAAGAAGCAGGCGGAGCGATTTGGGACGCGCGTGCTCTCGAAGACGGTCACCAAGGTCGATTTTAGCCGCGAGCCCTTCAAGGTCTGGGTGGGCGACGAAGCCTGGGAGGCCAAGTCCATCATCGTGGCCACTGGCGCCACGGCGAAGTACCTGGGTCTCGAATCGGAAGAACGGTTCATGAACAAGGGCGTGTCCGCCTGCGCCACTTGCGACGGCGGCCTGCCCCGGTTCCGCGGCAAACCCCTGGTGGTCGTGGGCGGCGGCGACACGGCCATGGAGGAAACGTTGTTCCTCACCCGCTACGGCAGCCAGGTCCACGTGGCGCACCGGCGCGACAAATTCCGCGCAAGCAAGATCATGGCGGATCGTGTCTTGAAGAACGACAAAGTGACCGTGGAATGGAATAGCGTCGTGGAAGAGATTTTGGGCAATGACGACGACGGCGTTACCGGCGTTCGCTTAAAGGATGTCAACACCGGCGATACGCGGGAGCTCGAGTGCGCGGGCTATTTCTCCGCTATCGGGCATAAACCCAATACGGATCTCTTCGCCGGCATTTTGGATATGGATGAGACCGGTTATCTTAAGGTCAAACCAGACACAAGCTACACGAACATCGACGGCGTATTCGCCGCTGGCGACGTCGCCGACCATGTGTACCGCCAGGCCGTGACCGCCGCGGGCATGGGCTGTAAGGCCGCCATTGACTGCACGCGTTGGCTCGAAGCCAAGGAAGCTTGACGCTGTTCCACCCGGGGGCCACGGCGCGCCCCCGGGTCCCCTCTCTTGGATCCGATTGCAACTCCGCCGCCCTGTCGGCGTTCCCCACAAACCTTCCTCTATCTTCGTGTTCGCGCGCGTCCCTTGTAAATCCTACAAGATCTTTCCAGTTCCTTCGCGCGGAACCTCGACATAATTTGTATAAACTCGTGTCGATAAGGTCCGAATCGTGTTAGAATATCTGTAGGAGTTTGGTGAAACCGTGGACTCCCAGGAGGCTGCGGAGAACTCCTTGAAGCCAAGGAACGCCGCTGGGAGCCCTGAACCTCCCGGGACAGACCGGGAGCTGCGGAGCACACGGTCATGAAGAGCACGGAAACGGACGTACTGGACCTTCTGCGGGAACACGAGTTTCTCGCGGGCTTGGGCGAAACACATTTTCAAGCCCTCGCCCCGATGACGACGGTCATCGAGTACGCGGCGGACGAGCGCATCAACCGCGCCGGAGACGAGGCGACGGCGGTGTACCTCGTGCAAGACGGCCATGTGGGCGTGGAGATCCGCGATCCCGCCCGCGGAAAGCTGGAAGTGCAAACCCTGCGTTCAGGCGATGTGTTCGGGTGGTCGTCGCTCATCCCGCCGTACCGGTGGACCTTCGATGTCGTGGCCTATGAGGCCACCCGCGTCTTGGCCATCGACGGACGGGCGTTTCGCCACGCCATGGAGACGGATCATGAACTCGGGTACCAGTTGCTGAACCGGTTCACGTCGGTCTTCGCCGAGCGCCTGCGGGCCGCGCGTTTGCAGATGGTGGATCTCTTCGAATCGACGTAGGGTTCGGGAACGGAAGGGCTGGCGCCTCGGCGCCAAAGAGGAAGGCCGGCGGCTCCTGCCCCTCTCCGCGTGGAGTTGGAGCGGCGCCGCCGGCCGTGTGGCCTGTTTCAGACGCGCCCGCGCAATATCATGAGGCCGAAGGCGCGTTTCGGGGTAACGCTTGTCTCTAAAGGGCGGATCCAGCGGCCCGCGCTGCTCCGGCGTCCCAAGCAATGGTATAAGTGGGACGGCCGGAAAGGGCTTCCAATACTATAATCAGCCCCTGGATCCGCGCCAGATTTCCGTGACCGCGTACAACCCAATATCAGAATACCCACTCGCCGCGGTCACGGCGCGTAAATGCTATTACCAGCTTCCCCCGTACCGGCCCAGCACCCTCGTCAACTGCTTGTATTTCATAACCTTGGCGAGGGCGAAGGGCGTAAGCCCCCCAGCGAAGCGCTCGCGCACGTTAACATCGGCTCCGCTGTCCAGCAGGAATTCCGCGAGCTCTACCGACCCGTTCAGCGCGACCCAGTGGAGGGGGGTGAGCCCGTAGTTGTCCATGGCGTTAATATGGGCGCCATGCTCCACGAGCACTTCCGCAATAGTAAGGTCTCCGTGCCGCGCCGCCTTGTGAAGAGCCGTCTCGCCCTCCAGGTCCGCCGTGTCCGGGGAGACGCCCCAACGCATGTACTGAAGCGTCATCGCCTTCATGCCATGGCAAGCGGCCCAGTGAAGGGGGTGCATCTCCACCCCGGCGCCGCTAGCGAAAGGCCGCCCCTGTGTCATGAGCAGATCCGTGACGGGGGCGTGGCCCGATTTCATCGCGCGGGTCAATGGCGTCTCGCCGCGTTCGTCCATCGCGTCTAGCCAAGCGGTTTGCATGGCGGCCCTCCTGCTTTCGTCTTCCAGCGGCTCTCTTCACGTCGCGTTCGCGAAGCTATAAGCAACTGGGATGCCAACTCTCAGAAGGGGATATTGGGCCGGAAAAATGTTCGGTCCGGGTGAGAATTCGGCCAGATTTCGGCTGATGTTAGTCTAATTTATAGAATTCCTACGCGGTTCTCGTTTTTGGACGGGCGCCGCCGGGTGACGTCCGCGCCCTCGCGGCGCCGAAAACGCCAACATCAACGGCCGGTTGATCGCCAAAGCGCCGAAAAACTGGCGGCGCCGACCCGCTGATTGGGAGAATGTGGGTGCGCGCTTGACGGATCGCGGAGAGGGGGGCCATAATTCCTATGGCGGAGATTGTCGGTGGGACAGACCGCCTGTTTCCGAACACGAGCTCGCCAGCCATCCCCGAGTGGCGGGGTGTATATAGCGAACACCAAAGACATCCGAAAGGTCTGACGATATGCCTCTGTTTGCGTTTACATGCAATGACTGTGAAGAGACGGTCGAGCTGCTGGTGCGTGGGACAGAAACGCCCGAATGCCCGCGCTGCGGCTCCAAGGACATGGCGCGCCAGGCGAGCGCCTTCGCCGCGGTTGGCGCGGGCAAGGAGAACGGAAGCCCGGCGCCGCAAGGTCCGGTGGGCTGCGGCGGCCCCGGCTGCTGCATGATGTAGGCTAGCGGCGCGGGCGCGCGGCCGGGAATCCTCCCGGCTGGGCGCGCCCCTTCCGCACAGCGCGTCCGGAGGGTGTCGACATGGAGCGGCAGAAGAACGAAGCGGGCGGCGGCGCCAGCTTGAGCGAACACTTGGCCTCCGCACTTACGCGGGCCCATGCAAACCGGCCAGTGAGCGCTTATCTCCTGCTCGCCGTCTTCATCGTGACCGTTCTGGGCACGCAAGTCGTGCACATTCGCGATGACCCCATGCGCCTTGCCCAGTTTCTCACCATCAACCTGCTCTTCTTTTATCTGGTTATCGCATGGGCCATTGTCGACTGCGGACGGATCTTCCGCAGCTACATCCGCGAGCGAGAGGCCGCCTTCAAGCACACCTTGGGCGAAGAAGCGTTCGTGCAGCAGCTCCGGGAGAACCTGGACAGCCGCGATCTCGGCTGCCGATCCTAGCGCGCCCTGCCCGCACCGGCGGTTACGCGGCGTGTTCTCCGTCTCCGTCGGGCTCGCGCGGCGCCCGTTGGCGCATGCGAAGCGCAATGGCCAGCGCGAGAAGCGCCGCCGCGCAGGACACGGTGAACGCCGCTTCGTAAGAGAACCGTTGCGCGATGTATCCAGCGGCGGTGGGCGCGAAAAGAACCGGCACGGTCAGCGCGTTCATGAACGCTACATAAGTGGGCCGCCGTCCGCCAGGCGCCAAGGACAGAACATACACCGTCCAAGATATTTCCGCGCCATGCACGGCGCCCTTGCCGACAGCGAACATGAACAGACAGGGCCACAGATAGTACTCGGCCACCCACGAGCTGGCGCCAGGCAAGCGTAGGCCGATGGCCAGCAACAGTGCGGTCAGCGGCGCCATGAACAATACGATGGCGGACCAGCGCAGCGTACGGACCTCGCCATGGCGCTGCGCCGCCTTGCCCCACAGTATCCCCGCGATCCCGCCCGATAGCATCACGACGCCCGCGAACCAGCCCGTGTAGCTCTCCGGCGCTTGCAGCCGGTCCAGGGCGAATGGAACAAACACCGCTTGGGACATCGCCCCAAAGGCCCACACGCAGCGGTAGAAGTATAGCTTCCGGTAGTCGCCATCGTCCCGGAAGATGGCGGGTCCCCGCTTGAGGAACGCGCCAAAGGACGTCCGCGCCGGCGGCGAGGGATCGGCAGGCTCCCGCACGCTGTAGAACATGTAGTAGGCCGCGCCATTGAGCAGGGCCCCCAAGAGAATAAGCAAGGCGTATTGGCCGGGATAGCCAATGCCGCTCCGGGCCGAAAGGATGTACGCCGCCAACGCGCCCGCCAAGACCCCAAGGAATCCGCCGAACATGCGCCGGTACGCGAGCACCATGGGGATCCGCCCATGGGGAACGGTTTTCGCCATGATGTCCATGAAAGGCACGACGCACACGCCGCCGGCGCTGCTAAAGATCGTGAATAGCGCCAGCAAGATGAAGTACAAGGCCATGGGCGGCCCATCCCACGCGTACACCGCCGCCGCCATGAGCAGCAAGCTCGTGAAACGGATCAGCGCGGACGCCCCGTAGACCGGCATCTTGCGCCGCACGCTCTCCACGAAATGGCCCACCATGATCTGCGGCCACAGCCAGCCGATGGCGCCCAAGCTGATGAGGAGGCCAACATAGAACGACGATTCCGTGAGCCGGTAGGCCAAGCCCGCGAGCACCGTCTCCGCGGCGAACAAAGCCGTGCCCATGGTCACGACGGCGCCGTTCCAAACGCACATCCAGAAGTTCCACTGGACGTGGGGCTGAGCCTCCCGGGCGATGCCCGGGCTATGCGGGGCGGCGTTGCTCATGGATACGGTTCCAGTACTGGCGGGCTGGTCGTGGCAAGGCGCGCCCAGGTCGTTGGGCTGGGCTACGGGGAGCGACAAAGGAAGCCGCGCATCCCCGGCCGGGGGCTATCCGGCTCCAAGGGAATGCGCGGCGGGCGCCGCGAGCGGCGCGCTCTCCCAGTTCGTCAGGATTTGGCGGCGGCGGGGGCCACTTCCTCGACAATCTTCATAAGGCGCCGGCCGTATTCCGTGTAGGTCTCATAGAGTTGGGCGGCGTTGTCCGCCTTCTGGCCGGTGTGGATGACCGCGGCGAGGTGGGGCTCGATGGAAATGCCGCCGTCATAACCCTTGCCGAGGAGGTCCCCAAGGATCTCGCGAACGTAGCCGTCGCCCTCGCCGCAGTAGGTGTAGATGTCCTTGCCGTCCACCTTCTTGGCGTCCTTGATGTGGACGTACACGATGTCGTCGTAGACCTTCTGGTAGTATTCCCAGGCGTCCTGGCCGTAGGTGACGGGATTGCCCGTGTCGAACACCACCTTCAGGGCGGGGCCGCTCACCTCGCCGAGGAGGATGTTGCTGTTCTCGGCGGAGAGGCCGCCCCAACCGCTGCAATTCTCGTGGACCAAGGTCACGCCGCCGTCCTCGGCGATCCTGGCCAGCTCCTTCATCCGGCGAATGGACTCCTTGCGCCAGTCCGCCTCGGGTATGGGGCTCTTGGGGTCGTTCGGATAGCTCATCACGCGGATGAACGGCGTCCCCATGGC
>SLHB01000161.1 GCA_007136375.1 Candidatus Hydrogenedentota bacterium | reverse complement strand
TCCATCGCTTCGGCGTTGCGTCCTTACTTCACGGACCGGACCCTGCTCATCGTCAGCTCCGACATGACCCACTATGGACCCCGGTTCAACTATCAGCCCTTGGGGGAAAACGCGATCGCCGCCGTGGAGGAGTTGGATCGGGAGGTCTTCCGCCACATTCTGCGGCGGGATTACGACGCCTTTACGGACTTTGTCCACCGGTCCCAGAGCACGGTCTGCGGCGCGAAGGGCATCGCGGTGCTCTTGAAGCTGCTGCCCCGGGACGCGCGGGGAAGCGTATTGGATTACGTCATATCGGGCCACCGGACCGGAGACGCAAGCCATTCCGTCGGCTATGGGGCGACAGTGTTTTACTCCGCCCAACCGGGACCTCGCGGGGAGCCCGTAATGCTCGGGCCCGGGCGGCAAACGGACGGGGACGAAACGGGGGACGCCCCCGAGGAAGATGGCGGCAACGCGGAAGAGCCCTAGGCTCTGGCGTGGGGCGCCAGAAAGGCGTGGCCAGTGACAGCGGCGGAAGAACACGACGAAGCCTTCCTCACCGGTCAAGAGGGCCAGTTGCTCCTTGATATCGCCCGGGACACGCTGCAGGAGTGGACCATCCGAAGGGCGACGCCTCCCTTGGAGCGATATGAGCTTCCGCCGAACCTGCTGAACAAGCACGCCGCGTTCGTCACGTTGCGCAACCAGGGCGAGCTCCGGGGTTGCGTCGGATACACGGCGAACACCGAGCCGCTGGCGGCGGCGGTGCGGCACAACACGGTCAACGCCGCATCCAAGGACACCCGCTTCCCGCCTGTCGAGGCTAGCGAGCTTCCCGATATCGCCATCGAGATCTCCGTGCTTACCCCGGGCGACACGCCTGAAACCCCCTTCAAGCGCGTTCGCGACGCCGGCGAGATCGTCATCGGCCGCGACGGCCTCTACGTGGCGCAGACGGGCTCCAAGGGCGGCCTCCTGCTACCTCAAGTCGCCGTGGAGGAGGATTGGGACCGCGACGCGTTCTTATCCGCCGTGTGCCGGAAAGCCGGTTACACGCCCAACGCATGGCGGGATCCGGACACCCGCATCTACCGGTTCTCCGCCCAGGTCTTCTCGGAGACCTAACGCGGGCGGGCGCTGTTTCCGGCTGCGGTCATGGCAACACAATGTTGCCGAAGGAGACGATGCCGCCGCCGGGGTCGTGGGCGTAGGTGTAGTTCACCAGCTCCGCCGGGCCCCGTGCGCCCGCGCCTTCCAAGGACTTGAGCGTCGCGTAGATGCATTGCAAGCCGCAGACCCGGCGCGCGTTGTCATCGGCCATGACGGCCTGATAGAACCCCAAGGCGTCGCCTTTCAACACGTGGTCCAGGTCTTCCAAGTCCCGTCGCCGCACGTCTTCCACGACCTGGTCGGAGATCTCCAGGTCGTCGCCGAAGCGTTTGCCCACATGGGCGAGGTCCGCGCTGGCGACCACCGACATCCGGCCGTCGTTCTCCCGAACGAGGCGTTGACAGGCATCCATGAAACGGTCCACGCCGTCGGGCCCTTCTCCGTTGCTGGGGACGAAGGAACCACACAAGACCGGGACGATGCGGACGTCCGGACCGAGCACGTGGGCCATCATGACGGCTTGAAACTCGATGGAGTGCTCGGTGCGATGGACGATCTCATGCTCGAAGGGATCCCAGGCGCACGCTTCAGCGAGGGCGTCCACCATAGCCTGGTCCGTCTTGACGACGCCCAGGGGCGTTTCGAAGTCCTTGCGGGTTAGCACGAAGGGATGGGGAGGCGCCGCATGGGCGACGCCGAACACCAGGACCACGTCGGGCGCGCCCGCCTCCACCATGCGGAGATACCCGTGGGCGTAGGCGCCTCCGCCGCGGTGGTAGTCAATGTGCGGAACGATGACCCCACGCAAGGGCGTGGAGCCGGCCGAACCGGAGCGCGGCTTGACGCCTGGCCCCTCGGCGGCGGTGAAGAAGCCGTCGAGAAACTCCCGCAACTGGTCCGGCTCGCCGGGATAGCCGCGTCCCGCAAAGTGGGCCTGCCGGACCGGGGTTTCACGAAAGGCCCGCCGGGCCTCTTCGGCGATGGCCTCAAAGCGGGGCGTCGCAAGGAATCCATGCTGGTCCAGGTGATCCACGATCCCCTGGACGTCGTCCTCCTTGAGGATGTCCCGGCCGAACTGATTCACGAACTCCTGACGCACCGCCTCGTAATCCCGCGATCCATCGAGGGAGGCGGCGACGAAGAAGGCGGCGGGAGAAAGGAGCACCTGCTGCTCCACATAGCCGAGGGGATCCGTGAGGCAGAAAAACGTTTCTCCCTGATGCTGAACCGGCGCGGCCTCCACGGCGCGCAGCGGCGGAAACGCCATGCCGTAGTCCTCCTGTCCTCCATGTGCTTCCCTTCCGCGCGCAAGCGGCAGGCGAGGCTGGATAGTCCGGAGCGCTGGACGCCTTGACGCGCGGGAACGGGGCCTTCGGTTCGCTTATCCGGCGGGCTACAAAAAAAGCGGGACTCGTAGGCCCCGCTAATGAGCATCCCCGCAATGTGCCGTTGGAAGAGAAACGTTTGAACCTGACCCACCAGGTGGGCGCCCTCACGATAGCCGCCCAACTTCCGCGCCTCGGCGCGGCGTGTTGTGGGCCATGCGGATATTGGGCTCCCGGTTCAACGTCTTAAGGATCAACGTTTACTCATT
>SLHB01000256.1 GCA_007136375.1 Candidatus Hydrogenedentota bacterium | reverse complement strand
TGGCGTGCGCCGGGGCGCCCCACATTGTGGGTTTAGAGCTATGATACGTCAAAGTAAGGCCGGGGACGCGGCGCCGGGCGCCGCGCGCGAATCCGGACAGGTTAAGGCAGGCGCGCGGCTTTCCGCCCCGGAGGCCGCCCGCAGGCTGGCGCATGGCGTCAAAGTGAAGCAGGGGCAGCTCAATGCCGTCTTTTCCGGCCGGTATGGAACCGGACCGGCGCCGTACGGATACCGCCGGGGCGGGCCCGCCGAGAAGCCCCTCGTGATTAATGACCGGGAGGCGGAAGTGGTGCGCGTCATATTCCGGGAGTACCTTGCGACGCGCAGCACCGGCAAGGTGGTCAAGTACCTGAACAGCCGGGGGATCCGCACGCGGAAGGGCAAGGAGTGGTCCCGTCAGGCCGTCGCAATCATCCTATCGAACCGCACCTACCGCGGACGGGTCACTTATGGCGAGAACGAGGCCGAGGGTTTGCATGATCCGATCATCGAACCGGCCCTCTTCTACAAGGCCAACGCCCTGCGGGAATTGAAACAACGGGGCCGGAAGCCCAGCTCCTGAAGGCTGCGCGTTGGGGGCCAGGCGTCCCGCCGGCGAGGCGCTGGGAGGGATCTAACCTACGGAGGAGACCGTCTAAGTTATGAAGGGCGTTGTTCTTGCGGGCGGACTGGGGAGCCGATTGCGTCCGCTGACCCGCGTGACCAATAAGCATTTGCTTCCCGTCTATGATAAGCCGATGATCTTTTATCCTATCCAGACGCTGGTGGACGCCGGCGTCACGGAGATCATGATCGTCACGGGCGGCAACAACGCGGGAGAATTCTTGCGCCTCATCGGCAATGGCGAGGAGTTCGGCCTGCGCCACATGAATTACACGTATCAGAAGAACGAGGGGGGGATCGCCGAAGCCTTGGCTCTGACGAAGCATTTCGTGGGCGACGACAAGGTCGTGGTCATCCTTGGGGACAATTTCGTTCAGGGCAGCATCAAGAAGGCGGTGGAAGACTTTCACGCGCAGCCGTCGGGCGGCAAAATTTTCCTGAAGGAAGTCGACAATCCCAAGGAGTTCGGCGTCGCCGTCGTGGAGGACGGAAAAGTCGCCAACATCATTGAGAAGCCCGAGGATCCGCCCACCAATTACGCGGTTATCGGCATCTACATGTACGATAACGACGTCTTCAACATCTGCGAGACGCTCAAGCCGAGCGACCGGGGCGAACTCGAGATTACGGACGTCAACAACGAGTACATCCGCCGGGGGACGATGACGTACGAGTTCATCGACGGCTGGTGGGCCGATTGCGGCAGCTTTGAGGCCTTGCTCCGGTCCAACATCCTGGTCGCCCGGGAGCGCGGGGTGGAGCTCTAAAGGGCCCGCCTGCTGGGCGCGCGCCGCGCCTCTGTCTTCGGAGCGCCCGCCGCTTCGTCACCGCCTTTTGTCCGCCTTTCAACGGAACCACTGCCTAGCCCGGGACTATGCGCTGGCCACTCCGCCGCGTCCGGGATGAGGATGCCCAATGTTTGCCGTGCTCTCGGCCATCGTGCCCATTTTCCTCGTCGCTGGCGCGGGGTACGGGTTGCGCAAGGGCTTTCCCCTCGACGCCAAGACGTTGTCCACCCTCAACATCTTCCTGCTGATTCCCGTGCTTGTCTTCGAAAGTCTTCGGGAAGAGCGGATCGAGTGGGGGGTATACGGCGGCTATATCGTGGCGACGATTCTCATGCTCGCCGCCATGTCCGTCGTGCTGAGCGTGGTGGCGCGGCTCCGGGGACTGCAAGGGGAGATGCGCAGCGCGTTCATGATGACCATGTTCATGAACCTTGGCAACTTCGGATTGCCCGTCGCGAACTTCGCCTTCGGCGAGCAGGGCCTGGCCCTGGCGGTGATTGTGATGGTATGCGGCATGTTCTTCCAGAACGCCATGGCCTTGTTCTTCGCCCATCAGAACAGCCACGGCGCGGGCCGGGCCTTGTTGCAGATCTTCCGCTTCCCCCTCCTGTACGCTTTCATTCTTGCCCTTCTCTTCCAGCACATGGACTGGGACCTGCCCGAAATCCTCGACCGCGCCATAGGGCTGACCGCCGGCGCGACCATTCCCATCCAGTTGTTGATTCTGGGCATCGCCATCGCGGAAACCAAGCTGGAGACGACCGCGGACGTCTTCATCGCCAGCGCCATCCGCCTGTTGGTTGGCCCCGTTGTGGGTTGGCTCGCCGCCACGGCGGCGGGGTTGGAGGGGCTGGCCGCGCAGATCTTCATTCTGCAGATGAGCGGACCCGTCGCGGTGGCCATGGCAGTATTCGGCGTCCAGTTCGGCGTGCGGCCCGCCTATCTCGCTAGCGTGGTGACGTGGACGTTTCTATTGAGTCTGATTACGGTCTCCGTGGTGTTGTTCATATTGCTCCGGGTGTACTGACTTTGCGCTTTCGTTCGCCGCAAGTCGATGTGTGGCAAGGGGTTGCGGAGCCGCGGCGGTCTGTGAAAAAATACGTTCGAAGCCGCATGAGAACTCCCCGGAGACGCCTATGAAACGCGTGAAGTCCGTCCGCCGCTCCGCCGCCTGTGTTCTGGCGCTGGCGTTGGCGGGTTGCGCCGCCACCGGTCCGCCGCCGGTGGATTTCACTGAGTTGTGGAACGTGCGGGAAAGCGGCCACGAGCACACGGGCGAGTGGGAGCACACGGCCA
>SLHB01000136.1 GCA_007136375.1 Candidatus Hydrogenedentota bacterium | reverse complement strand
CCTCAACCGGCAGGTGGACGCGCGGAGTTCGCGCCTGCCCGTGTTGGGCGACATGCCCGTGCTCGGACCTCTGTTCCGCTCTCAGGCTTTCCGAACGGGCGAGAGCGAGTTGATGATTCTGGTGACCGCCTCCCTGGTCGAGCCCACATCCCGGGGCCTTCAGCGGCGGTTGCCGGGCGAAGGCGTGGAAATTCCGAACGACTGGGAGTTCTTCGTGGAAGGCCGGCTGCATGGCCGGCCCCGGGACGCGGGACCTCCCGCCCGTCCCACGGCGCCGGATTTATCGCAATTGCGCGGCCCCGGCGGTTGGGCGGCCCACGGAGCGCAACGGTAGGACGTAAACGCGGCGTTTCGCCGCGCTGGCTCCGGAAACGGCGGAGCGAGTTCAGTGAAGCGGGTCTTGGACATGGGAATTTATGGCGACGGAGATACGGACGGCAGTCGTAGCGCGAGATCCCGCCACGGCGGACGCGGTGAAAGCGGCGCTGGGCGCTGGCGCCGTGATGGCGGCAGTATGCCGGGACCTCGTGGCGTTGATGACGGAGTTGGAGCGGGAAGCGGTCCCCGTGGTTATTGTGGACGGCGGCCCGGATCCCATGGCCACGCTCGAGGCCCTAGAGCCGGTGGTGAACCGCTACGCCCAGTCGCGTTTTGTTGTCCTGGTTGGAGAGCTTTCCGGGGATATGTATTTGCGGGCGATGGAAGTTGGCGTCCGCAAGGTGCTAAGCAAGGAAAACCTGGGGCGGGATCTGCCGGAAGTGATCGAGCGGATCGCCCGGGGGGCGGCGCAACCGGCCGCGCCCATGGGCAGCATGTACACGGTGCTGTCGGCGGCGGGGGGCTGCGGCGCGACGACGCTGGCGTTGAACCTGGCCCACGAGTTGCAGCTCGCCAAGTCCGAGCCCGCGTTGCTGGTGGACATGGACTATGCCTACGGCGCGGTGGCCGCTTACTTGGGCTTGCAGAGCCAGTACGGCGTCGCCGACGTGCTCCGGCACACGGGCGGCGTGGACGCGCATCTCGTGCGCACCACAGCGGTCCACGCGGCCGAACGGTTGTACGCGTTGCTGAGTCCGGCGAGCATCAATCTCGGCGGCGCCGGCGCGGTTGCGCCCGATGTGTTGGAGCAGGTGTTCCCCGCCTTCAAGCAGGGCTTCTCTTTTACGGTCGTGGACGCGCCTCGGGTTTCCATGGACGTCGCGGAGACGCTGGTGCGCGCGAGCGAGGCGGCCTTCATCGTCTTCCAGCCCTCGGTAAAGGACGTGCGCCACGCGAAGACGATGCTGACGGAGCTGGCGAGCCGCGGCGCGCCGATGGACCGGTTTCGGCCCATACTCAACCGCTACCGCAAGCGCCGCCAGATGATCAGTGTCGAGGACGCGCAGAAGGCTTTGGGCGATTATCCCATGGAGTGTCTGAGCAACGATTATGCGAGCGTCATCCGGGGGGTTAATTACGGCCAGCCCTTGGCGGAGGCGGCGCCGCGCTCCACGCTGCGGCGGGAATTGACGCGGCTGGCGGCGCACACCGCCGGCCTGAGCAACGGGAGGGTCCGCTTCTGATGGGCAACAACACTAGCAGCCAAGGCTTCATGGACGGCGGCGGCGCCCGGTATGGGCGAACCACCTACGAAATCAAGCGCAACGTGCACCGGCGCCTCCTGGAGACGATGGACCTGACCGTGGCGCGGAGCTTGCCCCACGCGCAGCTCTACACGGAATGTTCGCGCCAGGTGGACGAGCTGTTGAATCAGGAGCGCTGCCCGCTGTCCCAGCCGGAGAAGGAACAACTCCTCCGGGAGGTGCTCGAAGAGATCTTCGGCTTGGGCCCGCTGGAGGCCTTTCTGCGGGATCCCCATATAAGCGATATCCTCGTGAACGGCGCCGAGCAGATCTATATTGAGCGCCACGGCGTGCTGGAAAAGACGGATGTGCGTTTCCACGATGACGCCCAGCTTGTCCAGGTGATTCAACGCATCGCGGCGCGGGTGGGCCGCCGCATCGACGAGAGCAGCCCCATGCTCGACGCGCGCCTGGCCGACGGCTCCCGCGTCAACGCCATCATTCCCCCCTTAGCCCTGGACGGCCCGGCCCTGAGCATCCGCCGCTTCGGCACGGTCCCCCTCGACGTGGACAAACTCATTGAGCATGACACGCTCACGGAAGAGATGGCGCAATTCCTCCAGGCCTGCGTCCACTGCAAGCTGAACGTCCTCCTTTCCGGCGGCACGGGCACGGGTAAGACGACCATGCTGAATGTGTTGTCGAAGTGGATCCCCGACAAGGAGCGCGTCGTCACCATCGAGGACGCGGCCGAACTGCAGATGCAGCGGGAGCACGTGGTCCGGCTGGAGACGCGGCCGCCGAACATCGAAGGCAAGGGCGAGACGACACAGCGCGACCTGCTCCGCAACGCCCTGCGCATGCGTCCGGACCGCATCGTCATCGGCGAGGTGCGCGGCGCCGAGGTGCTGGATATGCTCCAGGCCATGAACACGGGCCACGAGGGCTCCATGACCACCGTTCACGCCAACACGGCGCGGGACGCGCTGAACCGGCTGGAGAACATGGTGAGCATGGCGGGCTTGAACTTCCCGATCCACGCCATCCGCCAGCAGGCGGTGTCCGCGTTGGACATTCTGGTTCAGTTGGAGCGGCTCACGGGCGGGCGGCGCAAGATTGTCACCAT
>SLHB01000431.1 GCA_007136375.1 Candidatus Hydrogenedentota bacterium | reverse complement strand
TTGTCGCGCTGGTGATGATGGTGTTGTCGAACAATATCGTCACCGCCTTTGGCCTTATGGCCGTCTTCGCCATCGTGCGGTTCCGCAACATCCTCCGCGACACCCTGGACACCACGTACATTCTCTCCGTAATCGTCATTGGCATGGGATGCGGCACCTTCCGTTACGCCACCGCCGTGCTGGGAACCTCGTTGGTCGCGGCCATCATGCTGTACATGTGGTTCACGGCCATGGGAACCCGCCACCGGTATGATTACATCCTGAACCTGCACTGGGGACGGCCCATGGCGGAAGTAGGGGAATTGCAAGCGCTGCTGGACCGGCACAGCCGGAAAACAGTGTGCGCGAGTCACCGCGCCTCCGAAAGTCAGGAGGGAGCGGATTACTCCTACCGCCTGCTGCTCCGCGACCCCGACCGGGTCGATGAGCTCTTGAGTGAAGTGCGCGCGTTGCCGGGGATCTCGCGGGTGTCGGGATTGAAGGCCGAAGACGAATCGGAGATGTGACGTGGGCGTCAAGCGATCCTATGAACGCATCCCGATACCCCTCCACCGCCGCTGGCAGGGCTTCAAGATGACCGTGGTCCCCGCCGTGGTGTTCCTGATCGCCGTTGGCGGTGTATCGTTCATCTGGTACGAGCACGTGGCCCCGCCCACGCTCATGGGCCAGGTGGAGCCGCTGCAAGCCCAGGTGACCGCGCCGGAAGCGGGCGCCCTGTTGGGCCTCAGTGTCCGGCCTTTTGACACGGTTCAAGAGGGGCAAGCCATAGCGACGCTCATCCGGACGGCGCCCGATGTCCTTGAGCAGCAGCTTGCCGTGGTCGCGGCGGAGATCGAACTCATCCGCGTGGGCATGGCGCCCTTGGCGGAGTTGCATCGCAGCGGCGTCAATTACGAGGGCCTACGCCTCGACTCCATGATGAACCGCGTGGACTTGGCGACCGCCGAGGTCCAGTTGCGCCGCGCCGAAAGCGAATACGTCCGCGCCCGCGAGCTTTTCGAAGCAGGGCTCGCTTCCCAGGATGCGTACGAAGGGGCCGAGGCCGCGCGCGACGCCCTCCGGCGCGAGGTCGCCGAGCTGGAGTCTGTCATCGCCGACTTGGAAGGCCGGCTGGAAGCCATGCAACCGCCATGGGAGCGGGACGATCCCGAAGCGGACGCCGAGCGGATCCGCGCGGCCATCGCCGTGCAGGAGGAGCAACTCCGTCTTGTCGAAGCGGAGCTCCGGCCGGTCGAGCTGACCGCTCCCATAGACGGAATGGTCAGCGCCGTGTACAAACAGTCCGGCGAATACGCTGTGGCTGGCGAGCCCTTGGTGACCATCAGTTCTGACCGGGCTGATCGCGTCGTCGCGTACATGCGTCAACCATTGCCCTACCAACCTGAGATCGGCGCCCAGGTCCAATTGCGCAAACGCGGGGAAGACCGCGCCCTGGCTGACGCCGAAATCCTCCAAGTGGGCGTGCAGCTCGAACCCATCGCCCCCGCCCTTCTCCGTTCGCTCAATGTCTTCGATGAAACAGAACTCGGACTTCCCGTTTTGATAAGTCTTCCCCAGGGCTTTGCGGCGCGGCCCGGCGAGATAGTTGATGTCATTCTCCGGTGAGTAAATTCTTAGCAGTGTTCAGAATCCCTGCGCTCGCTGGTCGCGGTTAGGCAAGCCGATAGGGCTTTTCGTCGTGGGGGTTGCAGAATAGGAGATCTCCTGTCCATGCGCTTCACACAATCACAATCGGCCTCCCATGTGCTCGCAATCCTTGCTCTGTTCGGCGTTGCTCTGTCCCTCTCGTCTTCGGCCACTGTTGTGATCAACGAAGTGATGGCTTCCAATGGGACGACGATCTCGGACGAAGACGGTGACTATCCCGACTGGATCGAGCTGTACAATGCTGGCGCCGAGCCGGCCGATCTCGAAGGCTATGGCCTCTCCGATAATTACGACGATCCCTTCCAGTGGATGTTCGACGCCGTTAGGATAGAGCCTGGCGAGTTTCTCGTAGTGTTTGCATCGAACAAGGACCGCCGAGATCCGGGCGGTGAGCTGCATACCAACTTTGCTATAAGCTCCAGCGGGGAAGAAGTGTTGTTGACAGCGCCGGACGGCGCGCGCGTTGACGAACTGGCCCCGAGGGAGATTCCCCGCGACATATCCTATGGCCGCCAGCCCGACGGCGCAAATGCCTGGTTCTATTTCGACGAGCCAACACCGGGAACGGCCAATACAAGTGAACCGCGTTTGGCGTCACTGGCCCCTCCAAGTTTCTCCCATGATGGCGGTTTCTATGAAGAACCGTTTGAGCTCACATTGAACACGTCCGACGGGGAAGGTCAAATCTATTACACACTGGACGGTAGTGAGCCGACTCCGAATTCATACCAATATGACGAGCCCATCAAGGTTGACTTCCTCGACACGGAGCCACACTTAGCGACGATACAGTCCTCGTATGACGAGGCTTGGCGTGGTCCACCGGAGACCGTGTTTAAGGCCACGGTTGTTCGTGCAGCAGTATGGCAAGACGGGCATAAAGCGTCCCAAGATGCGGTCAATACCTACTTTGTTGATCCTGGTGTCACCGAGAGATATACGCTTCCCATGTTCTCTCTAACTACAGATACGGACAATCTATTCGACCACGACAAAGGCATATACGTTCCTGGAGCGCACTACTCAAACGTGCGGCCAGACAGTCCCT
>SLHB01000503.1 GCA_007136375.1 Candidatus Hydrogenedentota bacterium | reverse complement strand
CCGGCGCCAACTTGGGCGTGGTCTAGCTGATTGGAGCGCTGAGCTTCTGTGTCCGCGCGTTGACAGCTGTCTGCCGCGGTGCTAGAATGCATGTACAATACAACCTAGAGTTCCGATACGCCTTCGGGGCGGGGTGAAAGTCCCCACCGGCGGTTACAGCCCGCGAGCGCGGCGATGCGCAGGACCAGGTGAAATTCCTGGGCCGACGGTATAGTCCGGATGAGAGAAGGCAGGCGACCCTCCATGCCCCGGGGACGATCTGTCTTGCGGGGCATTTCTTATGGATGACGAACTGGACCAGCGCTATATGGAGCGCGCCCTGGCGCTCGCCGCCAAGGGCCGGGGGTGGACCAGTCCGAATCCCATGGTGGGGTGCGTCATCGTGCGCGGCGGCGCCGTCATCGGGGAAGGCTATCATGAACGGGCTGGCGGACCTCACGCCGAGATTAACGCCATCGAGTCCGCGGGCGGCGACATCGCGGACGCCACGGTGTATGTGACGCTAGAGCCTTGCGCACACCACGGCCGCACTCCTCCTTGCGCGCCTGAACTCATCCAGCGCCGGCCCGCCCGCGTCGTGGCCGCCATGGAAGATCCCAACCCCAAGGTCGCCGGAGAGGGCGCCGCCCAGTTGCGCGCGGCGGGCGTCGCCGTGGACATCGGAGTGTGCGCGGAAGCCGCGCGCACGCTGAACGAAGCCTACATCAAGCACATAACCACGGGACGCCCCTTCGTCATCGCCAAGTGCGGGATGAGCCTCGACGGTAAGATCGCCACCCGCACGGGCGACTCCCGCTGGGTGACGGGGGAAGCCTCCCGCCGCGTGGTTCACGAACTGCGGCACGCCGCCGACGCCATTCTCACAGGAAGCCGCACGGTGATGCTGGACGATCCCAGCTTGACCACGCGCTTGCCCAAGGGGCGGGAAGGAAGGGATCCCATTCGCGTGGTCTTGGACGCGGATGAATACCTGGACAGCGCGCGCCGCGTCTTCACGGTGGAGAGCCCGGCGCCGGTGTGGGTCGCCGCGTCGGAGCCCAGGGAATACCCCCGGGCCGACGAAGTCATCCGCGTGCTGCCCGGCCCCGGCGGAATCGATATGGCGCACTTGATGGAGGAACTCGGCGCGCGCGGCGTCATATCGGTACTTATTGAAGGCGGCGGCGCCACCCACGCCTCGGCGTTCGAAGCGGGCGTGGTGGACAAGGTCATGTTTTTCGTCGCGCCTAAGATCATCGGCGGCGCGGAGGCCGTGACAGCGGTGGAAGGGCGGGGCGCCGCATCCCTGGAGGAAGCCATCATGCTGGAGGCGATGACCGCGCGGCCCGTGGGCGAGGACGTTTTGATCGAGGCCTATGTGGCGCGGAAGCGTGGATCAGACGAGGCCTTTGACATTGCCGGAACGGCGCGGGAGGCGGAGCAGTAAACGATGTTCACCGGCATCATAGAAGAAATCGGCGCCGTGTCGCGGCGATCCGGCGCCGACATGGCCATCATGGCCGAGACGGTTCTCCAGGACATGCGGCTGGGCGATAGCGTCTGCGTGGACGGCGTGTGCCTGACGGCGGCGGCCATCAACGAGGAAGACTTTGTGGTCCAACTGTCTCCGGAAACCCTCGCCCGGAGCACCCTCGGCGAGTTGCGCCCCGGTGACGCCGTCAATCTGGAGCGGGCCATGCGCGCGGACGGGCGTTTCGGCGGCCATTTCGTCCAGGGACACGTGGATGGCGTAGGCCAAGTGCTCGACGTACAGCGTCAAGGCGAGTTCTTTCAATGGAAGTTCCGCGCTCCGTCCGAAGTGGCGCGCTACCTGATGCCCAAGGGCTCGGTGACCGTGGATGGCGTCAGCCTCACCGTGGTGGACCCCATCGGTGACACCTTCGCCGTGGCGATCATCCCGGCCACCCTGGAAAAGACGAAGCTTGGCGCCAAACGGGCCGGCGATTCCGTGAACCTTGAGGCGGACATGATCGGCAAGCACATCTATCACTTCTTGAAAGGCGCCAGCGGCGGCGGCGCGCTTTCCGTCGACACGCTTAAACGCCAAGGCTTCGCGTAGCGTATGGACAGAATCTCCGCACCCATTCCAGAAATCCTGGACGAACTCAGCGCCGGACGCATGGTCATCCTAGTCGATGACGAGGACCGGGAGAACGAGGGAGATCTCGTTCTCGCCGCGGAAAAGGTCACGCCGGAGGCCATCAACTTCATGGCCCTCCACGGACGCGGCCTGATTTGCCTGGCCTTGACGCCGGAACGGGCCGGGGAGCTGCGGCTCCAACCCATGACCACGGAGAACACCTCGCGCTTTGGCACGGCGTTCCTCGTCTCCATAGAGGCCGCCACGGGCGTGACGACGGGCATAAGCGCCCATGACCGGGCGCGCACCATCCAGGTGGCCATGGATCCCGCCACGAAGCCGGCGGACTTGGTCCGTCCCGGCCATATCTTTCCTTTGCGGGCGCGGGAGGGCGGCGTGCTCGTCCGCGCTGGACAGACGGAGGGTTCAGTCGATCTTTGCCGTCTCGCGGGGTTGAATCCCGCCGCCGTCATTTGCGAGATCATGAATCCAGACGGCACGATGGCGCGCATGCCCGATCTGCGTAAGTTCGCTGAGGAACACGGCCTCAAGCTATGCACGATAGAAAGCCTCATCGAGTACCGGCGCCGGCACGAGAAGCTCATTTGGCGCGCCGCCGAGACGGCGTTGCCGACGGACTACGGGGACTTTCATCTCGTCGTGTACGAGTCGAGCGTGGACAACTATCAGCACCTGGCGTTGATCCATGGGGAGGTTACCCCGGAGAAAGAGGTGCTGGTCCGGGTCCATTCCGAGTGCCTCACGGGCGATGTGCTCGGCTCCCGGCGCTGCGACTGCGGGGCCCAGCTCAACAAGGCCATGGAGGCCATCGGGCAATCTGATGCGGGCGTCCTCGTCTACATGCGGCAGGAGGGACGGGGCATCGGCCTCGTGAACAAGATCCGCGCCTACCAGCTTCAGGACAAGGGCATGGACACAGTCGAGGCCAATGTCCATCTCGGCTTCGATCCCGATCCCCGGGAGTATGGAATCGGCGCGCAGATTCTCTCCGACTTGGGCGTGAAGAAGATACGCCTCATCACGAATAATCCCATCAAACGCGCGGGACTGGAGGGCTATGGCTTGGAGATCACCGGCCGCGAGCCCATAGAAATCAAGCCTAACGAGTACAATAAGCGCTACATTCAGACCAAAATCGAAAAGATGGGTCACCTTTACAAGTAGACTGCGGGAGGTCTCCCCAGAATTGCAGGGAGACTTCACGAAACTGGAGAGGAAACGGCACCAATGGCGCAGGTTCTGGAAGGCGGTCTCGTCAGCAGCGGCAAGCGTTTCGGCATCGTGGTGGGGCGGTTCAACGAATTCATTTCGTCGCGCCTTCTCGCCGCCGCTATTGACGGACTGGTCCGCCACGGAGTGGACGATTCGGCCATCACCGTGGCGTGGACGCCGGGGTCCTTCGAAACGCCTTTGGCGGTGAAGAAGATGGCGGAGTCGGGTAAATATGACGCGGTGATCGCCTTGGGCTGCGTCATACGGGGCGGCACGCCCCACTTCGACTATGTCGCTGGCGAAGCCGCGAAAGGCGTCAGCCAGGCCGCTCTCCAAACGGGGGTGCCCGTGATCTTCGGCATTCTCACCACGAACACCATCGAAGAAGCCGTGGAGCGGGCCGGAACGAAAGCAGGCAACAAGGGCTACGACGCCGCTGTCGCCGCCATTGAGATGGTCAATCTGGTGGAGCTGTTGGAACGGTGACAAGCCCCCAACTGCGGCGCCGGGCCCGGGAACGGGCCCTTCAGTTTCTTTACGGACTAGACTTCACCCATCACGAAGACCCGGAGTCCCTGCTAGAGGCGTTTTGGCGGGACAATCCCTCCCGGCCCGGCGCGCGGGCCTATGCGGAAACGCTCATCCGGGGCGTTCTGGCCCGCCAAGCCGACTTGGACGGGGCCATCACCGCGACGCTGGATCGCTGGACGCCGGACAGGGTGGGCCGCATCGAACAGAACATTCTCCGCATCGCTCTCTACGAGATGCGCTTCACGGACGACGTGCCGGAGCGCGTCGCGATCAACGAGGCCGTCGAAGTGGCCAAACGCTTTGGCTCGGACGCCGCGCCCCGCTTCATCAACGGCGTGTTGGACCGGCTGAAAGCGAGCACGTGAACACGGGCGGGCCCTGGGCGGATCTGCACCTTCATTCCCACTACTCCGATGGCGCCGATTCGCCCGCCGAGGTAGTCCAGCGCGCGGAGGAGTTGGGATGTTCGGCGATTGCCTTGACGGACCACGACACCGTGGCGGGCGTGGAAGAAGGGGCGGCGGCGGCCCGGCGCGCGGGCCTTGTCTTCTTCGCGGGCACGGAGATCAGCGCCCAATACGGGAAACACGAGGTCCACATTCTGGGGCTGGGCGTTGACCCGGCGGAACCCAAGCTCCTCGCCGCCCTCAACACCGTCTCCGCCGGGCGGATCCGCCGGGCCGAACGGATCGTGGAGCGCCTCCGGGGTCTCGAAATCCCCATCACTATGGAGGACGTGGCGAAACGGGCTGGCAGCGGCGCCATGGGCCGCATTCACATTGCCCAGGAGCTTTTCGCCCAAGGGTATTGCCTCACGGTGCAGGACGCCTTCGACAAGTTCATCGGACGAGGCCGGAAGGCTTTCGCTCCCAAGCCCGCGTTGACCTGCGATGCGGCCATCCAGGCCATTCACGGCGCGGGCGGCGCCGCCTTCTTAGCTCATCCCGGCGTGGGGAAGACCGGCCGCATTCTCACTCGCCTGCTGCAGTTTCCTTTCGACGGCATCGAGGCTTACCACAGCAAGCACACGGCTGGAGAGATCTCGGAGTATGTGGAGGCCGCCGCAGCCGCCGGTCTCCTGATCAGTGGAGGCTCGGACTGCCACGGCCGGGCCAAGAACGCGCCTCCGGAAATGGGCAAGGTTCGCCTCGCGTGGGCCCACGTGTCCGCGTTGCAACGAGCCTTGGGCGAGGGCAAGCCTGCCGGGAACGCCGGCGGCGGCGGACCATGAGTCTGAGCCCTCTGCCTGGAAGCGGCGCCATCCTCTATGGATTTACGGGAGGCGGCGCTTTTTTCGCCGGTCTGGCGTTGGCGGCGTTCGGGTTGGTCCTGCGGTTCAAGGCGCTCGGCCGCGGCTACAGGCTGACGGCGTTGATTCTGGCCGTCCTCGGCGCGGCCGCGGTGTTGTTCTCGGCGACGCCAATTCCCTGGACCGTTCATGGCCTGTGGCTTGGCCTCCTCGCAGCCGCCTGGGCGCAGGTGGACTGTCCCGGGCGCACATCCAAATGTCTCGCCGGCGCGGCCCTCGCGGCGTGCGTGGCCCTAGCCGGCTGGGAGGCGCCCCACCACATCGCCCCCAAGATCGACGCCCAGAACTACGAACGGCTCTACGTCATCGGCGATTCGCTGGCCATGGGCGCGTCTGCGCCAGCGGAGAACTGGCCAGAGCGCCTCGGGGCCGCTCTGGAGATGGAGACGCGCAACTTCTCCTTCGGCGGCGCCACGGCGGCCACTTCCGTCTCAAACGCTCGCCGTATTGAAGGGGACCAGGGCCTCGTGCTGGTGGCGGTTGGCGGCAACGACGTACTTGGGGGGAACTTCCGGACCTTCGAAGAGGATTTGCGGGAGCTTCTGGAAGCCGCAGGCATAGAGGACCGCCAGGTGGTTATGCTTGAGCTGCCGTTACCGCCCCTGCACAACGCTTTCGGACAAGCGCAACGCCGTCTCGCCCGCCAATACGGTGTAGCGCTGATCCCCAAACGCGTTCTCGCGCGGGTCTTGTTCACGCCCGGCGCCACCGTGGATGGCCTGCACCTCTCGGACGAGGGCCATCGATTGCTCGCGGCGACGCTGGAGGGGTTGCTCCGCCCGGGTAGCAGCGTAGATAAGCCCTAAAAGGACACCGGGGCCGCCTTGATGAACCGCGATTGGGGCTGCTATCGTTCCAAAGATGTGTCATTGCGAGGCCAACACAAAGGAGAAACGCCATGAAGCATCTTTCCGCTGTTTCCCGGAAGCCCAGTTGCGCCGAGGGCCACAATGGACCTCCAGACAAGACGCCCGGGCAGATTACCTCGGTGATCTTCAAGGGACGCCCCTGAAAGACGGCCGCCGGGATTGGCGCGCCAAGCGCATGGGCGGGCCAATCCCGGCCCAATGCAACCTCACAACCTCCCCTGGCGCGGGTGGGGGTACAAGACAAACCGCCGCGTCCCGGAACGTACGCCGGAGACGCGGCGGTTGTGAATGCGCGGGTCGCGGCGGCGCTTAGTCGCGCTCGATCTCCGTGATGGCCCCTTCATAGTCCAAGTCTTCCACGAGCCACACGTTTCGGAACAACGTCTCGGCATTGTGATCCTGGAGATAGAGCTGCGCCGCGGCCACTTCTTCCAAGGAGCCGCCGGCTCCCGTGCCGCCCTCGAGCTCAACGTCATCGTGGACCAGCACACCGTTGTGCTTCACGGTGATGCGGACGTTCTCGGTCTTCTCGCCGTCCTCGTCGAAGCGGGGGGCCCGGAACCAGATGTCGAAGGTCTGCCACTGGAGCGGCGGCAAGGACGCGTTGATGTCGGGCGCACGCTCATTGTACAGCGCGGCTTCGTTCTGCTGCGCATTGGGGTAACCGAAAGACTCGTAGATCTGCACTTCGTAGCGCCGCATGATGTAGACGCCGCTGTTCACCCGGCTCTCGGTGAAGTATGGGTTCATGAACTCCAGATGGATGTAGGCGTCGGCGAAGTCATCGCGGCTCAGCGCGCCCTCCCGAAGTAGGCCGTCCTCCCGCATCTCCGCGCCATCCTCCCACATGTCCACGTCCGTCCCGTCGAATAGCACCACGGCGCCCTCGGGCGGCTCCTTGCCCAAGGTGGGGCTTTCGCGGACGGTGCGCTCCAGAACGCCAAAGGCGTCGCCATCGTCGTTGACGGCGGTCATCGTCCCGCCGGCCACGCGCAGGGAGTAGCCGTCTCCGTGGAAGACCAGGTAATCGTTGTCACGGACCGTTTCGAGCGTATCCGCGGGCTCGCCGTCTACATCATCCATGCCGGGCAGGCCATTGGGGAAGATGAGGGCGCGGAACTCGTCATCCCCACGCGTGACGACCTGTACGCCAAAGGCGGTCTGTTGACCGTTGATTTCCGCCTCGCCCAGGTACTCGCCCTGCAACCAGGGGTTGGGGTAGTCGTCAGGCACTTCATCGGGAGTCTGGTACATCTGCCCCGTGGCGCAGGCGGCGCAAAATACGCCGGCAAGGCCGAGGGTCGTGAACATCTTCATTGCATGTGTCCTCCAGTTGTGAATCGGCAGGTGAACGCCCGGCTAGGAAGCGGGAAGAAGCGCCAGGAGCCGGCGCCTTCAGCGTGCCCACGCCACCGCCACTTTCTCCGCGCCGGGCAGCGCCAAGAGGACGTTCTACCATCCGGCCCCGTTGGAAGTAAAGCGGCCCAAGCCCAAAGCCCGAGTGACCGCGGCCGCGCTGGACGAGAGTATCCAAGACCTGCCGCCGCCAACGGCGCTCCTGTCCGACGATCGAGGCGCAGCGCGCGGGTTGCAGTTTTGACGCCTGGGCTGGCAAGGTAAGCGTCTGGACTCTGGAAGGAGGGCGCATGCCGCCCCGGGGAGCGCGAGTTAGGGAAAGGCGAACGCATGAACACGAGAGGTTTCGCCGCGTTGGGCGCGGCGCTGTTGGCCGTTCTGGCGCCGTTGGCCGCTGGAGCGGACGAGGGCCGCGCGGGCGAGCGGGCCGAGGGATACCGGGGCATCTGGTTTACGCTCGGCCAATTCTCCGAGTACGGGGACAAGTACTCCGGCGGCCTGGGCACGTACACGGCCAAGCACAAGCCGTTGGCCATCTATGCCGAGGAGGTCAACAAGACCTTCTTCGTGTACGGCGGAACCACGGGACCGGAAGACCGCTATCTCCTGTGCATGGCCGGCTACTACGACCATGACCGCCATCGCGTGGCGCGGCCCGTTGTGGTCCACGACAAAGGGGCGGAGGGCGTGGACGATCCCCACGACAATCCGAGCATCGCCATGGACGGCGACGGACGAATTTGGGTGTTCGTGAGCGGCCGGGGCCGTCACCGCATGGGGCACATCTACCGGAGCGTGGAGCCCTACAGTATCGCGGAGTTCGAGCGGATTTCCGAGCGGGAAATGACCTATCCCCAGCCTTTCTGGGTGAATGGAGAAGGGTTCTTTCACTTTTTCACCAAGTACACGGACGGCCGCGAGCTCTACTGGGGGATCAGTCCGGACGGCGAGGAATGGACCGAAGACGCCAAGCTCGCAGGCTTCGGCGGGCATTATCAGACCAGCCGCGAACGGGACGGCCTGGTCTTCACGGCCTTGAACTACCACCCGGACGGCAACGTGGACCGGCGCACCAACGTCTATTATCTACAGTCCAGCGATATGGGCGAGACTTGGACCACCGTTGACGGGCAAGTCTTGGACACGCCCTTGGACGATCCCGACAACGCCGCATTGGTCTACGATTACGAGGCCGAGGGCAAGCTGTTCTACGTGAACGACATCGACCTCGACGAGGACGGCCGCCCCGTCATCCAGGGCGTGACAAGCCAGTATCACCAGCCCGGACCGCCGGGCAGTCCCCGCGCCCAAGTGCTCATCCGATGGACGGGCGAGGCGTGGGACATTCAGGAGATCACGCCAACCACCCACAACTACGACACGGGCTCCTTCTATGTGGAGGAGGACGGCGTGTGGCGGATGATCCTCCCCAGCGAACCGGGCCCTCAGCATCATGGCACGGGCGGGGAAGTGGCCCTCTGGATGAGCGAGGACGGCGGCTGGACTTGGGATAAAGCCCGGAACATTACCCAGAACAGTCCGCGAAACCACAAATACAACCGGCGGCCCCTGAACGCGCATCCCGATTTCTACAACTTCTGGGCGGACGGGGACCCCGATGGCCTGTCCGTCTCGAAGCTTCACTTCACGAACCAGGACGGGAGCCGGGTGTGGACCTTGCCCTATACCATGACAGAAGACTACCAAGCTCCCATTCCCTGGACCTCCGATACGGGGCCGGCCCTCGTCCAGAACGTGCGGCCCCGGCAGGGCGGGGACGCCACGCAATGGGCCAAGGGCGATCCCGTGTACAGTGATCGGGACATACGGCTGACGGGGCTTCCCGGTTTCCTCGAAGGGGCCTTTGGCGTGCGGACGGGACAAAGCGCGGGCCGGGCGGTGCGATCCAACCAGTTCCTGCGCTTCGACCTGGCTCACGAGGCTCACGTGTTCGTGGCCTACGACCCACGCCGCTCAGCCTTGCCAGGGTGGCTGGAGGAGGGGTTCGTGAACACGGGCTTGCAGGTGGAGACGGACAGCGATCCCGCGCCCCTCCGCAACTTGTACCGGGTCACGTTTCCCGCCGGGGAGGTTGTTCTGGGCGGCAACGTCGCGCCGCCCGTCCCCGTGGACGAGACGACAGGGGCCACGTACTTCGTGTTTGCAGTCCCCACGGCGCCCTGGCCCTTTAGCGCCGAGCCGGAGAGCGCCACGGTGTCCGTTGGGGATCGCCACGTGTTCCACGCCGAACTCGCGTCGCCGGAAGGGGAAGTGGAGCATCAGTGGCAGCGAAACGGCATGAGTATTCCGGACGCCGATGGCGCGGAGTTCGTCATCGAAGCGGCGGAACCGGAGGATGAGGGCGTGTACCGGGTGATCGCGCGGGACGAGAGCGGCGGGCCCGCCTACATCAGCCGCGAGGCGTACTTGGCCGTCGAGTGAGCGAAGGTTTCAGGCGCGGCGGTTGGAGAAGGACGCCGCAAGAGACAGGGAGGCGTTGCGAGATGCGGAAACACTGGAGCCGGCGGGATTTCCTTAGGACAATGGGCGCGGGGGCGGCGGCGCTGCCCTTCGCCGGGATGAATCGGGCCGAAGGCGTTGCGGACAGGCGACCCAACATCGTTTTCATTATGGTGGACGACATGGGCTACGGCGATCTGGGCGTGTACGGCCAGGAGCACATCCAGATGCCGAACGTGGACCAAATGGCCCGGGAAGGGCTGCGTTATACGGACGCCTACTGCGGGTCCACGGTGTGCGCGCCCTCTCGCAGCGTGCTCATGACCGGCCAGCATATGGGTCACACGACCGTGCGCGGCAACGCGAGCAGCGTGGAAGGCCACGGCGCCGTGGAATGCAGCGGCGGAGGCGGCGGCCTTCGGGTACCCCTGCGGGAAGACGACGTTACCGTGGCGGAGTTGTTGAAGGAAGCGGGCTACGTCACTGGCGCCACGGGAAAGTGGGGTCTGGGCGAGCCGGACACGGTGGGCGCGCCAAACCGGCAGGGCTTCGACGAGTGGTTGGGCCTGCTCAATCAGCGCCGGGCCCACTCCTACTACCCCGAATACATCTGGGACAACGAAGAAAAACTTCACTTGGAAGGCAACACGGGAACCCGCGAAGACTTCGTGACCGAGGAGCATTACGTCCACGACTTGTTTACGGATTTCACCTTGGACTTCATCCGCCGTCACGGCCCCGGCGAGGATCCCTTCTTCCTGTACGTGCCCTATACCATTCCTCATGACCGCTGGCAGATTCCCGAACTCGAGCCCTATACCGAGGACACCGATTGGACACAGGAAGAAAAGGT
>SLHB01000108.1 GCA_007136375.1 Candidatus Hydrogenedentota bacterium | reverse complement strand
GCCCGCCGTCCCTTCCAAGCCGCATTGTTCGAGTCCCGGGAGATGAAGCAGGAGGTCAAGCGGCTGCTTGGGAATGTGGACGCGATCCACTGCAACACGCTGCGGATCGCGGGGAACGTGCCCGCCGATTGTTCCGTCCCCGTTGTTGTCGACTTCATTGACGCCCTGTCCACGACCTACGATCAGGCCGCGCGCTCGTCGCACTTTCCCCTCAGCAACGCCTTTCGCGGCGAGCTTCGGCGTCTGAAAGCCTGGCAGGCCGAGCTGGTGGAGCGCGCCGCGTTGTCCATGGCCGTGTCTCCCGCCGACGCGCGCGCCTTGGGGCCGGGCGTGGAGGTGGTGCGCCATTCCGTGGACACCCACGCCTTTTCGCCGCCTCCGCCGGACGAGCCCCGGGCCAGGGAGATAGTGTTCACGGGCAATCTGTCCTACCGCCCGAACGTCGAAGCGGCCCACTTCTTGGCTACGAAAGTTTTTCCCCTTACGCGGGAGCTGGCTCCCGGCGCGCGGCTCCGTATCGTGGGCGCCGATCCCAGGCACAGCGTGGAGGCTCTGGCGTCGGACCACATCGAGGTTACCGGATTTGTGCCGGACATGCCGGCTGTGCTGCGCCGCGCGGGCGTGGCGGCCGCGCCGCTCACGAGCGGTTCTGGCGTCAAGACCAAAGTGCTGGAAGCCATGAGCTGCGGCGCGCCGGTGGTGGCGACGCCCTTCGCGAACGAAGGTATCGACGCCGAGGATGGCCGGCACCTCCTCTTGGCCGAGGAGGCCGAAGAATTTGCCCGCCAAGCCGCGAGTCTGCTCAATGATCCGAAACAGGCGGCGGTCCTAGGACGCGCGGGCCGGCAGTTCATCGAAGATGAGTTCTCTTGGGAAAGCGCGGGCGCCAGGCTGTGGAGTCTCTACAGCCGGATTGCGCCGAGGCCCGTGCTGGACGAATCCGCCGCGCCTGGGGAGGCGGGATGAGCGGAGACGCGCCACGGGTCAGCGTCGTCATCCCGACCCACAACCGCGCCGATGTGCTCGCCGAATGTCTGGAGGGCGTTCTGACCCAGGAGGGCGCCGATTTCGAGACCGTGTGTGTCAACGACGCCTCCACGGACGCCACCGACGACGTATTGGCCCGGTACACCGAGCGGTTTCCGGACCGGCTTCGGGTGGCGCGCGGCGCTTTCGGCGCTCCCGGCTTGGCTCGAAACGCTGGCGTGGCCGCCGCCCGGGGCCGCCTGCTGCTATTTACGGATGACGATTGCACGGTTCCTTCCGGTTGGATAGCGGAGATGTTGGAGCTGTGGCGTCTGCGCCGGAGTGGCGTCGTGGCGCTGTCCGGCGGCTTCGCGCCCTACAGCATGGAGACCCCCACGGAGCGCTATCTCCACTTCCGGATGGCCATGCTATTCGGGCCGCGCGCCAAGCTCATCGCCGCCGCGCCCATGATGAGCTTCCTCGTGGACCGGGACGCCTTCGAAGCGGCGGACGGCTTTCCATCGAGCCCGATGCCCGCCCTGGAGGATTGGGCCTTGTGTCAACGCCTCCGGGCGCGCGGAGGCGCCCTCTGGTACGGCCCCGCCGTTAAGGTCACCCATCGCTACCAACGGGAGTGGGGGCCAGCGCTCCGGCGTTTACAGGACACGGGGCGGCTCGGCGCGGCCCTGTGCGCCAATCGCCGGGAGCGGGCCGCCATGCTCGTCAAGGCCGCGCTCAAGCTCGGCAGCGCCCCGCTGTGGACGCCTTGGTTCTTCCCGGCCGACCTCTACGCGATGGCGCTGCGGGCGGAATGGGTCTTCTTCAAGGCGCGCGCGCGCGCCTTGGCGCGTCCCTCGGAGGCGGTTGGCGGGGAAGCGCCTGGCGGCGGAGGCCGCGCGGGAGACCCGGGGGATCGGGTATAATGGCCTATAGTCAGGACCTTCAAAGAGTAGAAAAACGCTTGGTTTGCCTGTCCGTTGGGGAGTTGTCGAGAGATGATACGGTTTAACTGTCCGCATTGCGGCAACCGCTTTAAGCTGTATGACCACTACGCCGGTCGTCACGGTTTCTGCGAGAATTGCCACAACGTGGTGCTGGTTCCGCGGAAAGGGCAGGAAAACGCCTTAGATGACATGACCGACGCGGAGAGGGTGGCGCATCTCCAATACGTTGCGCGCAAGCTCGGCAAGCGTCTGGACAGAAGCCGGGGGCAGGTCGAGAAACTGGAAGCCAAGCTCGAAGACCAGTTGCGCCGCAGCGGAGCAAGCGGCACGACACTGGAGGAATTGAGCGCCGCGCAAACCCGTTTGGCGGAGCTGGAAGCCGAGGTGGAGCGGCTGAACCGCGAGCTTGAGCGGCGGCCTCTCCCGGACGACTTGGGTCTTTACGAGGACGACCGCGAAAGTGTGGACGCCGAGACCCTCAGGCTTCAAGAGGAAGTAGAGCGGCTGCAACAAGAGAAGGCCGATCTGGAGCGCCGCCTGGAGACCGCGGAACAGGATACCTCCGATGCGTCCGCCGCCCGGGAGGAGGCGCAAGCCTTGAAGGCGAGGCTGGAGGAGAAAGAACGCGAGGCCAGCGCCGCTTGGGAGGAAGCCCAAAGCCTGCGCCGGACCGTGCAGGAGCGGGAAACCGAGCTCGCCGCCGCGGAGGAGCGGGCGGAAATGGCGGAGCGCCAGTCCGGGGAAGCCGAGCCCATCCTGAACGATCTGACGGAGCTGCGGGAAACCCTCCAGGCCCG
>SLHB01000354.1 GCA_007136375.1 Candidatus Hydrogenedentota bacterium | reverse complement strand
GGCTCATCGCCCTGGAGCGGCGCCTTTCCTACCTGCGCTGGGGCGACGACGAAGTGGCCATGGTGGTGGAGCGGCTCTTCGACGACCGCAGCGAAAAAGCCTGGCTTGTGGCGCCGGGCGAACCCGGGGCCGAACCCGATCTCCTCTTCGAGCGCTCCTGGGAAGACCGGTACGCCGACCCCGGCCAACCCATGACCCTTCCAAACGATGCGGGCCGGGCCGTGATGGCCTTTTCGCCGGATGGCCGCTTGGTCTATTGGGCGGGCGACGGCGCCTCTCCTGAGGGCGATCGGCCCTTTGTGGACGCGATGGATCTGAGCACGGGCGAGACGGAGCGGCTGTGGCGTTCCGAGCCGCCCCACTACGAGTACGCCGTGACCCTGCGGGACATGGACGGCCCGTCCGTCCTGACGCGGCGTGAATCACAGGACGATCCGCCCAACTATTTCATCCGCGATCTCGACGGCGGCGGACTCCAACCCGTGACGGACTTTCCCCATCCCATGCCCGAGTTGGCCGATGTAAAAGGGGAGATGATCTTTTACCAGCGGGAGGACGGCGTGGGCATGTCGGCGACGTTGTACCTGCCGCCGGATTACGATCCCAGCCAGGACGGGCCCTTGCCCACCGTGGTCTGGGCCTACCCCCGGGAATTCCGGTCGGCCGACGCGGCGGGTCAGGTGCAGGACTCACCGCACCGCTTCCGCCGCATTAGTTACTGGCGGCCCCAATTCCTCGTGACTCAGGGCTACGCCGTCATCGACAACGCCACCATGCCTGTCGTGGGCGAGGGCGATGAAGAACCGAACGACACCTTCATCGAACAACTCGTCGCGAACGCCGCCGCGGCCATTGGCGCCGGGGTTGAGCGGGGCGTGACGGATCCCGAGCGGGCCGCCCTCGGCGGCCATTCCTACGGCGCCTTCATGACCGCCAACATCCTGGCTCACTCCAACCTGTTCCGCGCTGGCGTCGCCCGCAGCGGCGCCTATAACCGCACCCTCACGCCCTTCGGCTTCCAACGCGAACAGCGGACCATCTGGGACGACACGGACCTCTATATCCGGATGTCGCCCTTCTTCCACGCGCACAACATCCAGGCGCCGCTGCTCCTCATCCACGGCGCCGAGGACAACAACGCGGGCACCTATCCCATGCAATCGGAGCGGCTGTACGCCGCCATGGCGGGTCTCGGCGGCACGGTCCGGCTTGTCATGTTGCCGGAGGAGTCCCATGGCTATCAGGCCCGTGAGTCCATCCTGCACATGCTCTGGGAAACGACGGAATGGCTGGACGAACACGTGAAGCGGGCCGGACCGCCGGAGGACCTGGACTGAGGGCGGGTGAAGAAGGCGCCGACGACAGCGCGCCATAAACGCCGCTCCCCATCCGTGGCCGCCGGGAAGGCGGGAGAGGGATCCGCGGATGGGGAGGCGGCCTTGTTGTTGGGTCACGAGGGAGCGCCGGCGCGTTCCTTCTTGTCGCGTTTCTTCTGCGCGCCCGCCTTGGCCCCGCCGTTAACGGGCTGGGCCTCCACGGCCTCCGCGGCTTCGGCGGAGGCGTCCGGCGCCGCCGGCTCCTCGTCCGTCTCCGAGGCGTAGGTGAAGAGGTCCTGTTCCTGTGGCGCGATCTGCGGCTCCATCTCCGGCAAGGGCGCTTCGCACTTGTCGCCGTCGCAGTAGAGGTCCTGCGCCTCGTCCGTGTTGAAGCCCGTGAAGTCGAGGCCGCTCACGCGGGAGGCGGCCTGCTGGTACATCTCCTCGGTGATCTCCTGGTAGGGCGCCTGCGGATAGTGGTGATCCGTCAGGGGCAGGAAGCTGACCGACTTCAGGCGCGTCTCGTAGAGCTCCAGTATCCGGGGCAGATCCCGCGCTTCCTCGGGCAAGAAGGTGACGGTGGCGCTGACCTGGTTGTCCGCCCAGTAGTATTGCATCTGCGCCACGTTTTCCACCTGCTCCCAGATCGATACATCTGTCTTCGACCGGTCGAAGTGCTTCTGCTTGACGGGGAAATAGACCACGAGCGTGTTGTCCCCATACACGGACTCCTCGATGCGGTAGCCCGCCTGCTTGATGGGCTCCACCAAGGGGCTGGTCTTGTCCAGCCGGATGGTGCGGTAGTAGAACTTCGCGTGGGGGTAATGAATCCCCGGCGTGACGCCCGGCAACAGCGACACCGTGCCGCTTGGCTTCACGCTCGTCTTCTTGATGCTCTCGGGAATGCACAACCACTGGCTGTAGATGCGGTCGAGCTTCTGAATGTACTTGTATCCGTCGTCGCACCACCGGAAGTGGGCTTGCCGCCCATGGCGCTCGAAGGACTCGACGATGCCGGACTGGGACAAACCGATGCGCCGGTTGCGCAGCATGATGGCGTTCGTGCGCTCGTTGTGCGTCGGCACCAGCGTGACCGTCTTCGCGTAGAGATAGGCGAACTTGAGCGTGCGCTTGTATTCCTCGAAGCTCTCGTGCAGCGAAGGGAAGGTCTCCACGAGGTTGCAGATCTCGTAGGACTCCAGGCTCTGCTCGCCGCAGGGATTCGTGCCCGTCACCTTGGCGTCGGCGTAGTTCGGGCCGTCCTTCAACCGGCCGAAGGCGCGGGCGTTCTCCAGCCAGAAGTAGCCCGGTTCGCCGTTGATGGCCGTCTGCCGCCCGACTTCGGTGTAGTCCATGCCGGGCCGGGCGGAGATGCTGTTGTTCGAGGCCCAGCGCCAAGCCATGAGCTCGTCGCCGTGGCGCTCGGGATCCTTGAGCTTCAGGTACTCTTCATCGTAGGGATCGCCCAGGGCCAGTTCCGCCGTGCGGCGCACGCCGCCCGAGACCACGCACTTGCCGATGACGTTCATCAGGTCCGTGATGTCGCCGCTCGTGATCCGCTCGCCCACCCGCTTCGAGAGGATGGTGTCGATATTCGTCACGCACTCGATGAGGGGATCCGGTCCCGGCGCGATGCCGCCGAAAGTGCGGATGGGGCTGCCCACGGGGCGGATCTGCGAATAGTCGATGTGGGCCGGCCGCTTGCCCACGCCCACATAGGCCTCAAGCAGCGTCCGGACCAGGTCCACCCAGCCTTCCTTGGAGTCCTCCACCACGTGGGTGTGGCCGGAAGCCTTCGGATCGTGGACCATGACCTTGCCGGCGCCCTTTGTGTCGAAGGCCACGCCCACGCCCAGCATGGACATGTCCATGAGGAAGCAGAAGGGTTCGGCGAAGTTCGCTTCGATTTCTTCCGTGGAGACGAAGGCGCAGTTGTTCAGGGCGGCCGATCCGCGCTCCCACACGTAGTTGGTCCCCATCATCCAGAGGCCGCGGCCGGGCGGCAGGAACTTGAACTCCCACATCAGCCGAAACATCTCCTGGGCCGAGCGCTGCGCCTTCTGCGGGTTCCAAGGCAGCTTCAGGTTGCGGCAATGGTTGAGCTGGATCGTGTAGCAGCCCTCCACGACCCGGCGCACCGTCTCCCAGTACTCCTCCGTGCGGCCTTCCGCGCCGCCGGGCACCGTGCGGGCGTAGGTGCGCTTGAAGGTCACATAGCCCAGCGGGCCCCAGTTGGGTTGCTTCGGCTTGTATTGGTCCAAAAACCGCTCGGTAAGCTTGAAATGCTCCTTGGCTTCAAACAACATGGCCGCCGCACTCCCCGCAGTTGTGGTCTCCACAGTCATGTTTCCTTTTTCAACTCGTTTTCCGCGCCGGGACCGCGCCGCGTCTGGGCCTCAAACTTTCCTGTTGCCCGGACGCGCCCAAGGCAGTCCGTCCACGGTCTCTAGCTCATAATCGCTGAACACATTCGGATAGCGCTCGCGCACGGTCTCGTAGACCTTGCCAAACACGAGGCGGATTTCCTCCTCCGCCTCCGGCGCCGTGCGCATCTCGATGACGTGGCGCAGCGCCCGGAGGTTGGCCGACCAGCCCACCGTGGTGGCCACGCCGATGGGGGCCACGCGGCGGAAGGCGCTTGTCAGCTTCTTCTTACGATCAAAGTGTTTTTCGTCATCAATTGCGTAGATTTCCGCCAGTTTCCGCTGGACTTCCTCCAGTTGCTCCAGGGTTTTCACGAAGACCTCCATGCCTTCTTCGCTTTCCTGGATGTGCGTGGGCGCATAGGCGGAAAGGCGGTCGAGCCGGACAAACCGCAGCGACTCCTGCGACACGGCCGTGCCCGCCCGGTGGCGCACCAACTCGTGGGTGAACACCCGGCTTACATCCGCAAACACAAAGTTCACCACCGCGTGTTCCAGCACGCTGCCGTGACCAACCTCCAGGATGTGGCCGAGGTAGCGGGCGTTCCCCTCGCGCACCCGCGTCACATTGGGGTTCAGGCCCGGCTCAAAGGAGCGGTAACACAACCGGCCCATGACCTCGGAGAGGCGCTCGCTTCCGCTTGGGGCGTCCGTTTCCCAGTCTGGCGCGCCAACATGTTCAAGGTAGGCCTGGAGGCCTTCCTCGGCGATCCGGGTTTCGCCAACAAGGAAAACTTTCGGTTCCACAAACTTCATGAGGCGGCCCATCTCCTTTGTGTATCCCCGTGCTGCCGGATTCCCTCGTCCGGAAGACGGGAGCGGTCCTGTCTGGGGGAGGCGTATTGAGGAGACGGCGCCCCATGATGGAGCGCGCCCGGCGTCATCGCCGGTAGTGCGGGTCAACATACAGGCCGGCGCGCCACAGCCCCTAACTCCTCCGCCAGCCTTGCCAGCGCCGCGCCCAATCCAGAAGCCTGGACCGATTCCTGCCGGCGTGGGATTCTCCATAAACCCACGCCACAGCGCTGTTTACGTCCGCCGGTTCCAGCGCGCAACCACCGCAGTATATAGCGCTTTCGGCCGACGAGAGCCCATTATATTGGGTTTCCGCTTCAAATTCAACAACTAGTCGCCGGTTTTTCGTCGAAACGCCGAATCTTCGCCGCGCCACCCGTAATGGGGACGAATTTGCTTCAGTTCCGGTCCTCTCTTGGGTCTAAATGCACCCAGACGCCGGCCTGGCTGCAACGCGCCACACGGGTGGGCGGTCCCCAAGTGTACCGGAATTGAGCGAGCCAGTGGAGCACCCGGCCTTGAAGTAGCGTCCGTTGGCGGGGAAAATGTACTTTTCGTCACTCGCGGAGGGGATAGAGGAGGGAACAGGCCATGGGGAAGCATCGGATGCGCGTGTGGGCGGCGTTGGGCGTGGGAATGGCGGCGGCCTGGGTGCACGCGGCGGCGCCGGCGGCGCTCGGGCCGGCCGATGGCGGGGCGGAGTCTATCCATGAAGCGGCGGAGATCTTCGAGCCCATTGGGCTGCATGTCCACGGCGCGTCCGTCGTGGAGTTGCCCGACGGCGGCCTGTTGGCGTGCTGGTTCGAAGGCTCGGGCGAGCGTTGGGCCGACGACGTGGGCATCCGCGGCGCCCGCTTGAGGCCGGGGGCGGACGCGTGGAGCGAGCCCTTCGAGATGGCGAACACGCCGGGGTTCCCCGACATCAATCCCGTCCTCTTCCTCGACGAAGACGAGCGCCTGTGGCTCGCGTGGTACACCGTCCTCGCCAATCTCTGGGAGACCTCCCTGCCGAAATACCGCATCAGCACTGACTACATGGACGAAGGGCCGCCGGTCTGGGACTGGCAAGACGTGCTCCACGTCAAGCCGGGAGACAGCACGGAACGGGGCATCCAGCCGGGGGACCGCTTCGTCGAGGCCTTCAAAGAGAAGACGGCGGAGTACGGAGAGTATTTGGACCGCATTGGCTCCTTCTTGCCCGGGGACGAAAGCGCCCGGGGCAGCCGCGCCTGGTGGGAAGCGCGGGCGCAAAGCGCCTTGGACCGGGCCAAGGGCGCGGACCTCCAGCGTTCGGGCCGCCTCTACGCCGAAGACGGCTCCTACACGTCCCAGGACATGGGCTATCCCCTTATGCGCCGCATCGGCTGGCAGACGTACAACAAGCCCGTGTTTCCTGGCGGCGGCCGGATGGCGCTGCCCCTGTACTCCGACGGATTCTGGACCTCCCTCATGGCGATCACGGATGACGGCGGTGAGACATGGACGTTTAGCGAGCCCCTCATCGGCAACAGCAACATTCAGGCGGCCCTCGGCGCGCGGGCGGATGGCGGCCTCGCCGCGTACATGCGCGACAACGGCCCGCCGCCAAAGCGCCTGCACATGAGCGTCTCGATGGACCGGGGCGAGACGTGGAGCCCCGTGCGCTATTCGGCGTTGCCCAACCCAGGCAGCGCGGCGGCGCTGGTCACCTTGCGCAACGGCCATTGGCTCCTCATCTACAACAACACGGAGAGCGGCCGCCATAGCCTCGCCGCGGCCATCTCCACCGACGAAGGCGCGACCTGGCGGTGGACCCGGCGGCTGGAGCACGCCCTCGGCGAGGCGCCCGCCACGAGCCACTACCCCTGCGCCTTCCAGGCGGAAGATGGGACGGTTCACGTGGTGTACAGCCACCATTACGGGCCGGGCGACGGCGGCGGCCGGACCATCAAGTGGGCCCGCTTCAACGAGGCCTGGGTCCGGGAGGGCGCGCCCGGCCACGCCTTGCGCCAGGACGTGTACGAGGCCGATCCGGAGGCGTCGCCCGGCGGCTCCCATGCGGCGTCTCTCGTGGAATTGCCGGACGGCGCGGTGCTCTACGCCTTCAACGCCGAGCATTACGAGGGCCCCATCGCCGAGACGCGCTGGGGGGACCGTCCCGCGAACCGCGTGTTCCTATCCCGGCTCGCGCCGGACGGCGAAACCTGGAGCCCGCCCGTGGTCCTGCCCCGGGAAGATGCGGCGGAGATCCACAACGCCATCCTGTGGCGGGAGGACGGCGAAACGGTCTACATGTTCTACACCGCCATGGAGGGTCTGGGCCACGAAGACTCCGCCCTCGAAATGATGACTTCCGAGGACGGCGGCGAGACGTGGTCGGAGCCCCGGACGTTGCGGGAGGAATGGGGCTGGATGTTTGGAACGAAGCCGGTGGCGATGAGCAACGGCGAGACCCTGCTGCCCGTGTACCGGGAAACCTCGCCGGGCGGCGTGGGCTTCCTGGTGAGCAATGACAACTTCGAAACCTGGGAGGTTTACCCCTCGGCGGATCCGGAAGATTGGCCCCAACCCGGCATCATGGCCGCCGTGGCCGAAATCGCGCCGGGCGAACTGTTGGGCTACCTGCGCAGCTCCGGCCGCGTTCTAGCGATCCGCTCCAGCGACTACGGGCGCACGTGGTCCGATCCCGAGGAGACGGACCTTCCCAACCCCTGGTCGCGCATCGCCTTGATCCAGCTTTCAAGCGGCAATCTGCTCATGGCCCACAACCCCACGCCCACGGCGCCGCGCACGCCCCTGCGCCTCTCCCTCTCCGAGGACGGCGGCGCGACGTGGCCCTACTGGATCGATGTGGAGACGGACCTCGAAGCGCGCCATGACTACCCGTACCTTATCCAAGGCGCCGGCGGCCGCATCCACTTGGGCTACTCCCACGACAACAAGACCAACATGCGCCATGTGGTCTTCGACGAGGCCTACGTCCGGTCTGGTCAGTTCCTGTTTTCCGATCCCGCGCATACCTTCGCCCGGTTCGAGGACGGCGCTTTCACCGTGACGCCGCGGTAAGGCGGGCAACGAAACCGGCCACGGAAAGCCCGTGCACCGCCCGCCCGGACGCAGGGCTACAAGACCTCAACGGAGATTTCGTGGTTGGTGTAGACGCAGATGTCCGCGGCGATAGAGAGGCTTTCGCGCACCACCGCCTCGGCCGTCAGATCGTCCCGGCTGACCAGCGCGCGGGCGGCGGCAAGGGCGTAGCTGCCCCCGGAGCCAATGGCGAGAATGCCGTCATCGGGTTCGATGACCTCGCCGTTGCCGGAGATGAGGAGGGCGTTGTCCGCGTCGGCCACGGCGAGGAGGGCCTCCAAGTGGCGCAAGTACTTGTCCGTCCGCCAGTCCTTGGCCAACTCCACCGCGGCGCGAAGCAGGTTCTTGTTGTATTCGTTGAGCTTGCCCTCAAAGCGATCAAAGAGGGTAAAGGCGTCGGAGACCGAGCCGGCGAACCCCGCCAACACGCGGCCGTCGGCGATCTTCCGCACCTTGCGCGCCCGTTGCTTCATCACGGTGTCGCCCATGGACACCTGGCCGTCTCCGCCCAAGGCGACCTGTCCGTTCTTGCGCACGCCGAGCACCGTGGTGCCATGAAAGGCCATCGTACTCTCCCTTCCGAGCCATGGCGGAAACGCCCCCCGCGCGGCCCGTCGTCTTCAATGGCGTTGTATGCGTTATGTTATACTGCCCGGGACAAAAACGCGGTCATCGCCCCGCGCGGGGCGGCGCGCCGGAGCGGCTCATGATTACCTACACATGCGACGGATGCGGCAAGGTCCTGCACAGACACGCGCTGCGGTACACGGTAAAGATCGAGGTGAAAGCGGCCTATGACAAGATGGAAATCACGCTCCTGGACTTGATCCGCGATCACCGCGAAGAGATGCGCGAGCTCGTGGAGAAGATGAAGGACCGCGATCCGGCCGAGCTGGAAGAAGGCGTGTACAAGCATATCCGCCTCGACCTCTGTCCAGCGTGTCAGCGGGTGTACATTCGCGAACCCCTGCGGTTCCACCCGGAACAGACGGCCCCGCCCCCGCCCGTGGACATCGACCGGTTTCTGCGGTCCCTCGGCAAAGGCGGCCCTTCCAATGAGCCCCGCGAAGACGGCGAATGACGTAGCCGTACCCCGCCCGGCGGCGGGATCAGTCCGCCCCGTCCTGGTCCGCGGGCCCTTCGTCCGCGCCGTCTCCCGCGTCTTGGCCCGCGAAGGCGGCGATGGCCCAGAGGATAAGAGCGGCCGTGAGCAGCCCCATATAGATGTAATAGCTCATCGCGTCGGCCTCCGAAGCGGCATGATAACAAGGGCCGGCCATGGGCGCAAGAAGGCCCGGCCGCCTCAATGGCCGGATAAGGAAGCGCTGTTGAGCCGCGTGCATCCCCCGGCCCTTATAAGGGGAATTTGGCTGTTGTCAACGGCTAGGAGAAGTTTGTGGTTGCTCATCAGCTTGGTGAACGAGACGCGCCGCCAACCGATTCGCAAAAGTCCCCCTTGGAAGGGGGATTTAGAGGGATGTCGTCCCAGCATCTTTGCCCTAACCCGGCGGTTTGGAGGCCGGACTCTAACGTGGTTTGAACGGAGTTCGGGTTTGTCCCGTCGAATAACGGCGAGTTTAAGGAGGAATACGTGGGTATGTTCCACCGTGTTCAAGGAAACGCCCCGTTGTGGCGCGCCGCCGCGGCGTTGACCGTTGTCGCGGCGCTCGCCGCCGGATGCGGCGTCGTAGCGGATCAAGACCGTATCCAGGTGGCCTCGTTCGACGGCGAGGCCTTCACGCGCGGCGATCTGATGGCCGTCATCCGCGAAAAGCCCCCCGAAGAGCGGCCCATCATCCGGACGCGCCGCGACTTGCGCGAGGCCCTGGAAGACCACATCGACACCGAGATAAAAGTAAGCCTTGGCCTCCAATTGCAGGCCGAGGGCGCCATTGACGTGCCCCGCGACGCCGCGCGCCAGGTGTATTTCGCCCAGAATCCCGAGCAAGCGCAAGCGCTCCAGATGGTGAACCCCGAGGAATGGGGCCTCGACGCCGCCGGCCTCATGGCCATGGAAGACGAAATGGAGTTCCGCATCGACCGGCTGCACGACCGCATGCTCGGGGAGGAGGCCGTGCGCCACCGCATCCGCCAAGCCCTGGCCTCGGGCGCGCTAACCGTGACCGAAGATGAGGTGCGGGCCGAATTCGAGGCGCGGGGAGACAGTATCGTCCAACACGAAACCGTGGCCGTCGACGGCGTGTTCTTCCCCGGCAACCAGCCCAACGCTATGAACGTGGCCGCGGAGGCGCGGCGCCAACTCGACCAAGGCGCGGACATCGAGGACGTCGCCGCCCAGTACGTGGAAACGGGCCAGGCGCGGCGCATCCGCACCCGTCTCGTGAACGATCCCGCAAGCCCCGCCATGCAACGCTACCACCGGTTCTGGGCGCAGGCCACCGGCGCCGAGGAAGGCGAAGGCGTCGGCCCGATCCTGATCCCCTCGCCGGAGGTCGGCCGCCAAAGCCCTGGCGGCGAGACCCAGTGGGAGCAACTCCCCGACAGCTACCTCGTGTGCAAGATTGTCGAACACACGGAGGAGCGGCCGCTGACCCTCGAAGAAGCCCAAGACGAGCTCGCCGGACCCATCCTTTACCGCAAGGTCATGGAACAACTCCGCGCCGAATACGGCGTCGAGATCTACGAAGACCAACTGCCCGATCCCGCCCTCTTCGACACCGACACCGACGGCCCCATGGCGTAGGACTATCCGCGCGCAGGCGGCGACGGATCACCGTCCCGCCCGGCGGCGGCGCCATGGCGCGCATTGATCCCATGGGGAGCCGGATCTATAATCGGGGCCATGGGCGGAAGACGGTTGTTGGCCGGGCCACGGCCGGGCGTCCGTCTCCGAAACAACAGGGAGTGAACTTTGGGGGATGTCGCGGCGGCGCCCGTCCTGGGGCCATGGCCGCCGCCCATCACGGGGCGATTCTCGTGGGGAAGCCTAGCGACGCGCCAGGCGTGTTCCTAACAGGGAGCCCCGGAGACGTTTCACACGCGCGAGAGGAGACTGTAACATGCAACTTTTCGGGCGCTACCTTTCATTACTCGCCATTGCCTCTGTCCTTCCCTTTGCCATGGGATCCGCCGCGGCGGACGACGCGGCGCCGGATCCACAAGCGGCCGAACCCGAGATCACGGTGGACGCCAGCG
>SLHB01000284.1 GCA_007136375.1 Candidatus Hydrogenedentota bacterium | reverse complement strand
GTACACGCCAAGCCAGCCGCGGCCGCCGGTCAACTCATCGCCGAGCGCAAGCCGCATCGCGTCATCCCACGCGGACAGATCCCCGCCGATCCCGCCAGCCGCGGCCTCTTCGCCGTCAACGTAGAGGCGCGCTTGGCCATCCGCATCCCGCGTGTAGGCGACGTGCGTCTTCTCGGTTCGCACGGTCAGCGGTTCGCCTTCGGCCAACGCAACAAAATCGAGCGTGGGCTCCATGTCAACCCAGCCCACCTCCTCCATGAGGGTCCGCGCGTTTTGGATGTGCGCCTGGGCCTGCTCGTTCAGGCCTAGGCTGAAATCCCCGTAGCTCGGTCCCGGCCGGTGAAACCGCACGGCCGCCACCCCGCCGATGACATTGCGCCAGAACTTGCGCACGCCTTCGGCGGGGCCGTTGCCGATCATCCGGCCGCCATATATCTTGATGTTGTTCATTGGACGGGGCGGATCAGCCACCATTTGCCGGGCCGCCTGCATGTTGTTCCAGTGGGTTTGGCCGTCGCGAAGGTTGTTCTGGGACGTGTCCACGTAAGAGTACAGATCAGGGTGGTCAAAGGTGCGCCGGTGCATGGGATCGGTGAGATCGTGGGCGTTCCACATCTCCGTGACTTCGACGTTCACGCCTGCCTCGCTGGCCTTGTCACGGACAAAATGCGCCCAGTGGCGGCTCCACTCTTCAGAGGCTGTGCTCTCGTTGCTGATGCAGTACAGCACATGGCCGTAATCGAGAGAGATGGACAAGAGCTTCTCCACCATCGCCTCTTGGTAGGCCAACACCTCGGGCACATCGTCCAGCTCGGGAACGGTCCGGAAGATGGGGTAGCCGCTCACCACCTCTTCCGGAATGCCGGTCTCCTCGCTGGTGTAGTTGATGTTGTTCGCGGGGTTGAAGGGATGGGCGGCCCATCCCTCCGCCTGGTAGGCGCCGCCGCCCCAGATCTCCGCATAGTCCCAGCGATCCCAGATTTCAATTTGGACAATGATGTCGCGTTCGGCCGTCATTTTCAGAAAGTCACGGAACCTTTGCCAGAACTCGTCGTCGAAGCGATCCAGGTCGTAGAGACCGGTCTCCTCATCGAGGTAAAACGCATAGGGATTGTCGTTATTGTAGAAATCGCTATTGGGATCCACACGGTCGCGGCTGGACATGGTGTTGCGGACGTAATTGCCGCCGACGGACACCAACAGGTCAAGGTGCGCCTCCAACCCGTCCGGCCCTAGGTCGGGATGGTTGAACAGATTGTCCTGGTTGCTCCCGCCCAGCAGCAGCACCGGTTCGCCCTTGTACTGCCAGTAGGTGGGGTTGTTCTCGTAGGGCTGGATGCGGTCCTCATCCGCCGCGGCGTCCGGCATAGCCAAGCACGCCAAAGCCGCGCCGATGATTGCCCTCATGCAGCCGTTTCGTTTGTACGGGTTCATGACAGTACCCCCTCCCTTGTCATTAAGGAGTGTCTCAAAAAGCGATGCCGGGAATCGGCGACAACACGATGGCTGTCACCGGATTCTCGAACGTTTCCCACTGAATCTTGACGAATCCCACCCGGAATGCCCAGAAACTCGCCTATGGCGGCTACACTTCCGGCAATTCGTAACCCTCGCGCCAGGGGTAGGGGTAATCGCGCCACGCGTTGGCGGCGTCATTGTCAACGAACTCCCACGCCCGCGGGTCCCACTTCAGCGACTGGCCCTCGATCTCGTCGCTGTGCAAGTAGGCAATGTTGCCCAGCAGACAGACGGCCGCCGTGCGCGCGCCGACTTCGACAGGGCAGTTCGGCTGCTGGCGGCTGCGCACACAGTCGATCCAGTCCTGGCGGTGTCCGCTGTGGCCTCCGCTCGCCGGGCGGTAGAGGCGGACTTCGCCGTCGCCGATCTCCTCCTCGATCAAGTCCTCGGGGTTGGTCTCCAGTTGCCCGCGGTTAACGAAGACCTCCCCTTCGGTCCCGAAGAAGGTGACGCCGTCGCGTCCGCCGTGGATCATCTCGACGCCGTTCTCGTAGATGAACCTCACGCCGCGGCCCTGGCTGGGGTCCTCGGGGAGCACGATCTCTACCGGCCCGGACTCGTCCATCCCCAGGCCCCATTGGGCGATGTCAAAGTGGTGCGCGCCCCAGTCGGTCATGCCGCCCCCGCCGTACTCCAGGAAATTCCGCCAGGCGGGGAAGTGGCTGTGCATACCCCGCGGGCTGAGCTCCGAGTTGTATTCGCGCATCGGAGCGGGACCAAGCCAACGGTCCCAGTCCAGGCCAGGCTCCATCTCCTCGCCGGGCAGGTCGCAGGGCCGTGGCGGACCGCCCACGCCCACCTCGACTCGCTCTATTCTGCCGATCCGCCCGTTGCGGACCAGTTCGCAGCCATAGCGGAAGTTGCTGGAGGCGCGCTGCTGGCTGCCGGTCTGGAAGATCGTATCGGAAGCCTTCACCGCATCCATCGCCGCCTTCGCCTCCACCAGCGTGTTCGTTAGCGGCTTCTCGCAGTACATGTCCTTGCCGGCCTGGCAGGCGTGGAGGATGATCAGGCCGTGCCACTGGTCCTGCGCGGCGCAGACGACGGCGTCGACGTCGTCGCGGGCCAGCATGTCGCGGTAGTCGTTGTACGCGGCGCAGTCGGCGTTGCCATACGCTTCATCGACGCGCTCCTTGCCCGCCTCGCGCCGGTTCGTGTCCACCTCGGCCACGGCCGCCACCCTCACGCCCGACATGCTGAGGAAGTG
>SLHB01000414.1 GCA_007136375.1 Candidatus Hydrogenedentota bacterium | reverse complement strand
TGGCCACGGTGGCCGTGTCCGCGGGCAGTGGCTCCTGACCCACGGGCTGATGCTCCCGGTTGCCGCGGATGGGCGTGCGGCCGGTGTGCTTCCCGGTCATCAGGACAGACCGGGAAGGCGCGCACACTGTGCTGCCCGCGTAATGCTGCGTGAACTTCATTCCCCCTTCCGCGAGCCGGTCGATGTTCGGCGTGCTGAACTTCTCCTGCCCGTAGCATGAGAGATCGCCATACCCCGCGTCGTCGGCGAGGATGTACACGATGTTGGGCGGCCGCTCCGGATTCGCGCCCTGGGCTTGCGCGCGAAGCGCTGGCGCGCAGGCCAAGCCTGCCAGCCCGGCGCCCGCAGATTTGATAAATGATCGTCTGTCCATGCCTCCCCTCTCCCGGTTGGCGCGCCACGCAATGGCGTCCAAAATGTAAGCCCGTCCATGCTGTCCCGGCGCCCGCCGTTCAGCGCTGGCGCCGCCCCCATAACATGCGATCCGGCGCCGCGTTGTCAAGCGCGTCTGAAACGCCCGAAACGCCTGCTTACGCTGAAGATGTGGAGAACACATCCCCCTGAATTTCCCTTCAAAGGGGGACTTTTGAAAGCGGTTGATGGCAAATTTAGATCATCGCGCTGATGAGACGTCAGCTGGCTCTTCCAGTCGTCAACAGCGGTCGATCCCCCTTGGAGGCGCGGACAAGCGTGGATGGAGGGCGGGCGTTAGGGTCAGCGTTCCGAGAAGTGGCTGAACCAGGCCCGTCCGCGGCCCGCGCCGTCCGTGACCTCCACGGCAAAACGGTGAGGAACGACGCCAAGCTCCCGAAGGGCGTCCACGTCTAGCAGCACATAGACCGTCGTGCGCGGCGGGATCTCCACCGACCCGTCCTCCAGCCGCACGAGGCCCGGCGCGGACCACGCCGCGCCTGAGTCAGGAAAAGCGCGCAAGGTCCCGTCGCCCTGCTCTTGGACGTAAAGGACAAGCCCGTACTCCCGGCGCGCCGCGCCAGGCAGGGGTTGGCCGTCCGGCCAGGGCGTAAAGAGGCGCGCGGGCGCGGGCCCCGTGTTGTGGCAGTAGACCGCCGCCACGCGTTCTTGCGGACTGTACGTCAGATCAAAGGCGACGGCGCCCGGAGGCGCGAAAAGCAACAGCCATAGGAACCCGCCCACCACGAGGACCGTATGGGACCCGGCGAACCCCCATTGAACCCGCGGACGCGGCGCTTTCGCCGGATCGGTGAGGCGTTGCCGGTGGACGGCGAACATCATTAGAAGGACGCCGCCAAGGAAGTAGGTCAGCGGCCCCCAACGAAAAACGCGGCCCAGAGAGAAATCAACGCCGGGACTGCCCCAGGCCAGGGCGGCGTGGAGCGCCACGAAGAACACGCACGCGCCGCCCGCGATCGCGATGCCCCCCGCCGCGCGGCCGTCCCGGGTCGCCATGGCGGCGGCCGTGGCCACGAGAGGCGCGCCGAAGTAGAGCATCCACAAGATAAAGTAGATGGCGTTGGCGCTTCCGTCGCCGTCAAGCCAAAGGTAGTAGTCGAAAAGATTCGCGCCCGCCGTTCCTGGGCCATGATCATACCAGGGAAGAAAGACCGCGAGCGCCGTCAAGAGGGCGGTCACGCACACGATGAGCCGCTGATGGTTCCGGGCTTCGGCGCCGCCGGACGCTCCGGCGGGGCCGGCCGCTGGCGCGCGCAACGTGGCCGCGGCTGGCAACAGGGCTTCCAAGCGGTCCGGCGAATCCGCTCTCGCGGCTTGCTCGCAGATCGCTTGCCGCGCTTCGCACAGGGTCAGCAGCTCGTGAAGCTGCCGGCTTTCCTTGTTGGCCCGCTTCGCCGGCACGCCGCCCGCGGAGACCCGCTGTGCGAGCTCGCGCTGCTGCTGCCGCACGCGGTTGGCCTGGTTGCGGAACCGGGCCGCTTGCTCTTCCAACGCGGCGCGGGCGTCCCGGATTTCGCGGTCAAGCCGGGCTTCCAAGGCGCGGCGCTCATGAGGCGGCAAGGGTTGCTGGCCCGCGCTCGGTGGCGCGGCGAGACGGTCCCGCTGCAGGAGCAACCGGTGGAGCTGTTCAATTTCAGGCGGATTGGGCATGGGCTTCACTACATGCGATGGCGGCCCGGATGAACTCGCGGAAAAGGGGTTGAGCCTTCAAGGGCATGCTCGTAAACTCCGGGTGAAATTGGACACCGCAGAACCAGGGATGGTCCCGTAACTCGGCGATCTCCACCAATTCGTGACCGTCCTTCCGGTGAACGCCGCTCACCACAAGGCCCGCTTCCCGCTCCAGGCGTTCGCGGTACAGGTTGTTGAATTCGTACCGGTGCCGGTGCCGCTCATGGATCACGTCCACCCCGTAGGCCCCGTGGGCCTTGGTGCCCGGGACAAGATCACAGCGGTAGGCGCCCAAGCGCATCGTGCCGCCCTTGTCCTTGATCCCCCGCTGCTCGGACAACAGGGAGATGACCGGATCGGGCGTGTCGGGATCGAACTCCGTCGAGTTGGCGTGAGCCAGGCCTAGGCCGTGCCGCGCCAACTCAATCACAGCGATCTGCATCCCCAGACAGATTCCCAGGAAGGGAATCTTGTGCTCCCGTACATGACGCACCGCCTGGATCTTGCCTTCCACACCGCGCCGGCCGAAACCGGGACAGATGAGCACGCCTTCATAGGGCGCCAACACCTCCGCGGGGGACTCGCCCGTCTCGAAACGCTCCGAGTCCACCCACTCCAGCGATAT
>SLHB01000527.1 GCA_007136375.1 Candidatus Hydrogenedentota bacterium | reverse complement strand
GTTCAAGACCTGCCGGATAATCTCAACGCCGTTCAGTTCGTCCCCGTGTATGGCTGCGCTCAGCCACAAGCGCGGACCGTCGTGCCGGCCGTTTAGCACCGTGAGGGGCAGGCCGAGCATCGTTTGGGATGGCAGGCGCGCCACCGGGATCTCCACGGTCCGGCGCTGCCCCGGCCGCACCTCCATGCCCGAAATGGTGACAGCTTGCTTCACGTCACGACCCGATACGATCCCGGGTCCGGCCTTGCTTCGCGTTCTTCTCTACAAACTGCACGATGGCGCCGGCGACATCGGTCCCCGTCGCCTTCTCAATACCTTCGAGCCCCGGGGAAGAGTTGACCTCGATGACGACGGGGCCATGGTTGGAGCGAAGGATGTCCACGCCCGCGATGTTGAGGCCCATCGTCTTGGCGGCGCGCACGGCGGTGCTGCGCTCCTCGGGGCTCAGCTTAATAACGTTGGCCTTCCCGCCCCGGTGCAAGTTTGCCCGGAACTCGCCCGGCGCGCTCGTCCGCTGCATGGCCGCGACAACTTTGCCGCCGATGACGAAGGCGCGGATATCGGAACCCTGGGCCTCGCGGATGAACTCCTGCACGAGGATGTTTGCGTCGAGACCCCGGAACGCCTCAATGACGGAACGGGCGGCCGCCGCGTTCTCGGCCAGCACCACGCCGATGCCTTGGGTGCCTTCAAGGAGTTTGATGACCAGAGGGGCGCCGCCCACGATGTTGATGAGCCCGTCGATGTCCTTCGTGCTGTGGGCAAAGCTGGTGACGGGCAGTCCAAGACCCTTCCGCGCAAGCAACTGGAGGCAGCGCAGCTTGTCCCGGGCCCGGGTGATGGCTTGGGACTCATTGGCGCAAAACACGCCCATCATCTCGAACTGCCGCACAACGGCGGTCCCATAGAAGGTGTGGGTCGCGCCAATGCGGGGGATGGCGGCGTTGATGCCCCGGAGCGCCACGCCCTGGTACATGATGCCCGGCCGATGGGCGGTAATGTCCATGTAGCAGCGGAGGTAATCGATGATCTGTACTTCGTGACCCCGCGCTTCAGCTGCTTCCTTGAGGCGCCGCGTCGAGTACAGGCTGGAATCCCGGGACAGGATTCCGATTTTCATGGACTTTGCTTCCATCTCGTGGAGGTCTCTCCTTCGGGCTTGTGACCGGGGTGCAGAAACGAGCGGCCAGGATCCACGGTAAACCGTCCGCGGATGGCTTGACGGCCCAGGAGCATGCGGAATCCCATGGCGTCGCGGTTGGTCAAAGTCAGTTCGATGATCCAGACTTGTCCCGCCAGCGACACGCGTGTGAACACGGTCCAACGGTTTTCTAGGAATCCCCCTGAGTTGCGCACGCGCCGCCGGCCGGCCGCTTCAAGTTCGACGGGCTCGGTCCGCGTGGCGGAGCGCTGGTATGGATGGACCTCAAAGCGGACCATGCTGCGGCCGTCCCGTTCAAACGCGTGCAGATTGAAGGCGTGAAGGGCGGAAGATCGGGCGCCGGTGTCCACCTTGACCTTGATAGCGGGCGTTCCTAGATCAGGGAGGGCCACCCACTCCCGCCAACCGATCACGGGCAGCAGAGGTTTGCGCCGTTTCACGAAGCCCCCCGCGCCCGAAGACGCCCCACGGACACGGTGACCGGCCTCGGCCAATCCAATCCCCTTTGCTTTGACAGCCAGCGAACCATGTTACGCGCCTTTTCCACCCTTGGGGCCACGCTCCAAGCTGCGTCATCCTACTGGGTAACAGCGCGCCTGTCAATGGAAAATCGGGGTTTCTTTGCGAAAAACCTCGGAAAACGCCGGATATCACGGCCAAAGGCGCGTAAAGAAAAGACGCGGCCCCGGATCTCCAGCGAAACCGCCGGCCGGGACCGCGCTTTATTCGTATTTCAAGAGACGGCGTAAACCCGTCCTACTCCGAAGCGGCGCGGGCTTCGGTAATGGATTCTTCGTCCTCAAACATCGCTTCGAGGACTTCGTCGAGAGCCATGGGGTGGCCGCGCCACGTAATCACGCCTTCCCGGTCCACCAGGAACACGTGAGGGATGCCGGGAACCTGGGCGGCGGTCATGTAGGCCTCCCAGGTCTGGTCGCCGTGGTCAACCGCCACGTGGTACCGCATCTCACCCTGCTCGGCCTGCTCTTCAACGAAGGGCCGCACATCTTCCACGTCTTCGCGGGTGATCGCCACAACCTTGACGCCCTTTTCGCCGTACTCATCCTGGATCTCGGACAAGTGCGGAATAGACGCGCGGCAAGGCGGGCACCAGGTGGCCCAGAATTCAACGGCGTAGATGGGACGTTCCGCCTCTTCATCCGAGGCGGGCTGAACTCCCTCTTCTTCCTCCGGGTGGATGCGGACGGGTTCGCCTCTCAGCCACTCCGAAATCGTTATTTCCGGGGCCTTGTCACCCACCTGTAAACTCGGCTCTTCCTCCTCCGCGTGGCTCATGGGAGCGGCCATAAGGCCCATGGCGGCGATGGCCATGACCCAAAGGCCCGCGTACATTGGCGTGCGTTTCATAGAAACTGGCTCCTTTCTCTGGTCGGACGCATTTTGGCTCGGAAGCGGCGCAATGCTTCACGCTAGATAACAAGTAATTCGCGCCGAATGTTTCTGTATGTCAACGCGCGCTCGGAACGCCCCCGTACTCCGCCGCCAACCGGTTCAACACCCCCACGCCTTCGCTGATGGTCTCTGGCGACGCGGCAAAACTTATCC
>SLHB01000428.1 GCA_007136375.1 Candidatus Hydrogenedentota bacterium | reverse complement strand
GCCCGACAGCGACACCGTGGTCCGTGAACACCGCGAAACGGTCATCGAGGTCCTGAGGTTGTGTGACCTCGTGATGATCTGCGGGAGCGCGGAGAAGTATCTCGACGAGGCGACGTGGTCCTTGCTGCGGCCGTTGAAAGGGGAGCGCGCGTTGGTCTGCGTCGAAACCAAGGCGGCGGGAGACGCGGGCGTGGAGACCCATTGGCGGGCGCGCTTGGAGGAAGCTGGATTGCCCGTGCACGCGTACTTCCGCGTAAACGCCCTTCACGCCTTGGATCGCAAGCTGAGCGGCCGCGAGCCCAGCGGGGAGGAGTTCGGCTTCCCGGACCTCGAACGCTTCCTCCACGAAGAGCTCACCCGGGAGGGCATCGCCCGCATCAAGCGATCCAATGTGGCGGGGCTGCTGATGAAGACGGTGACGCAGCTCGAAGACGCTCTTGCCGGAGAGGCGGAAGAGCTTGAGACCCTCAGCGCGGAGTTGAAGCAGTACAACGAAGATCTATGGACCCGGGCGAACCGCATCGTGACGAACCGGCTGGCCGTGGAGCCCTATGTGTGGAATCAAGCGTTGGCCCGTGAAGTAAGCCTGCGCGCCAAGGGGATCGTGGGCACGGCTTTCCGGTTTTTCGAGTTCCTCCGCGAGTTTCCCCTGCGGGCCGCGGGCTTGTTCACGCCGCTGCCCTTTCAAGGCCGTTCCGCGGGCGCGAGCCATGGGGAGCGGCCAGCCGAGCGCATCCTGGCCGGGCGCGGCCTGGATCTGAGCGCGCCGGGCCTGGAAGACGCTTACCGGAACGCCCGCAGCCGGGTGTCCGTGGCCTTCGCGCGGGCCGGATTCACGCCCCAGGAGGATCCCGGTTTCCACCAGCTCGCCAACGCCCTGGAGGAGCGCGCCGCCTCGGCGTTGCGAGGCCCCGTAATGGAGCGTCTCGAGCGCAGGGCGCGGCTGCTCACGTGTTGGCCCCTTACTCTTGCGGCGGACTTGCCCCTTCTCGCCTTCCTGGGACTCACCTGCTGGAACATCGTAACCGCCTTCTTCTTCGGCCAATTCCTGGATGTGACGTTCTTCCTGCACAGCGCCGCGGTATTGGGCGTTCTTACAGGCGGCATCATACTTGGAGGATATGTGGCGCTTCGTTTCATGGCCTGGACGGTGCGGGGCGGCGCCCGCCGGGATTTGCGCCTGGCCATGAGCGGGGCGGTGCAGGCCTTTCCCGCCGAACAGCAAGCCCTCGACGAGGCGCGAAGCCACGCCGCCTACTTGCGGGAGCTGCGGGAGTCCCTTCGGGACAGGGGCGCCGCCATTCCCGGCCCCGCCCAGAGTCCGGGACGCCGCTAACGGAATAAACGAGGCCGGTTTCACCGTTACAGGGGACAGCCGGAAAGAGGCGGAATACTGGGAGGAATCCCGCCTGTTTGCGGCTGTTCAGGTCAATAATGGCCACTCAACAACCCCAATGCTGATTGGATACGGCGGGCCACGCCGTGCGAAAGGGAGGACGTACTACATGCCCCCACTATATGATCCCGAAGCGGTCCGTCCCATGTGGGAAGAGCTTGCCCACGTAGGTGTGAAGCCGGTCACGATGCCCGAGGAAGTCGACCAACTCATGGCCGAGAAAGAGGGCACGACCCTCATCGTCATAAACAGCGTGTGCGGCTGCGCGGCCGGCGGCTGCCGCCCGGGCGTGGGCGCCGCGCTGCAGAACGAGGTGATTCCGGACAGGCTGGTGACGGTGTTCGCCGGCGTGGACACGGAAGCGGTGCAACGCGTCCGCGAATACCTTGAAGGGATGCCCCCCTCTTCGCCGAACGTGGTGCTGTTCAAGGACGGCAAGCTCGCGCATATGTTGCACCGCCAGGACATCGAACAGATGACGGCGGTGGATGTGGCGAACGATCTTATTAAGGCCTTCAATGAGCACTGTAACGCCGAAGGCCCTTCCGTACCGCGCGACGTGTATGAAAAGACGGCGCACGCTCAGCAGTGTGGGTCTACAATCCCGCTGTATCCGGGAAGCTAGCGTCTGACGTTTCCGGGCCGCTTATGCTGGCCCGGATCATGATAGACTTGATGGAGCCGGGGCGGTCTAACCCTTAAGAATGGGGGGAGCCGCCCCGGTTTCTTACGCCGTCGGCTCCGCCGAAGGGCTCGCCCAGGACGGCGTTCTCAGCGTCTATTCGGAGGGTCCATGACACAACCCATCCTCTTTCTTCGTGTCGCCGCCGTTCTGGGCGCGTTGGCCGTCGCTTTTGGCGCCTTCGGCGCGCATGGACTGCGCGCCCGCGTGGAGCCGGAGTTGTTGGAGGTGTTCGAAACCGGCGTCCGCTATCACTTCTACCACGCCTTGGCGCTTCTCGCTTTGACGCTGGGAGGCGGCCCCCTCTGGCAGAGTCAATGGACCGGCGCCGCGGCTTGGAGTTGGACCGCGGGGGTGTTGGTGTTTTCCGGCAGCCTCTATGTCCTCGTGCTCACGGGGCAGCGCTGGCTGGGGGCGATTACGCCTATCGGCGGCGTGGCGTTCATTGTGGGTTGGGTCTGCCTCGCCATGGCCGCGCCAGCCCTGTGGCGGGCGGACGGCTAGGCGTTCACGGGTCAATTCTGGTTTTGCGCGGCGGAAGTGGATGATGTACTATTGTCAAAGGCATACACGCGCGCCATGAGCTAGCCCCTGGGACCAGGGGCCCAATCTTGAAAGCCGTGGAACCCGAAAGGGGCGCAAAATGCGGCAATGCCACTATTGC
>SLHB01000100.1 GCA_007136375.1 Candidatus Hydrogenedentota bacterium | reverse complement strand
CTCTCGTTCCATGGCGTCCGCGCCAACGCCTATGCTCCGGCGGCGCGCTGGCTCGCGGCGGCGTTGCAAATCCCCCTGACCGCCGTGCTGCTCTTTCTCCTCTACCGCCTTCCAGAGGCCGCGCAAGCCCTTCCCGCGCCCCTATCCCTCCACGGCCTGTCCTGGGTAGAAATCGCCGCCTGGTTGTGCGGGCTGTGGCTTGTGTTGCGCGTGGCCGCGAAGCTTTGGGTGGACCGCGTGGAGGCCTACAGTCCCATGCACGCGGTGCTGTTGGCGGTGGCCGGCGGGGCGGCCCTGGCGATGCTGTGGATTCCCCTGGAAGGGCTGGCGCACTGGGCTTTCGTCCCTGCGTTGGCCGCCGCGTGGGCGGCGCCCCGCCGGGAGCCGGAGCCGCCGCTGCCGTGGCTTCCCCTGGTCCTGGCTCCAGCGGGCGCGCTCATCGCCCTCAACACCGTCTGGCTCGATCCGGACAACGGCCGCGATCCCCGTAACTACGCGCCCGCCGCCGCGACGCTTCTCGCCGATGGGGATTACCGCACGGCCGGCGCGCATCTCCGCTTCGTCGACGCCCATCACCCTCATGAACGTCAGACCGCCTTTTTCCGGGCCCGTGCCGCCTTGGATCTCGGGTATCCGCTCCGGGCCGCGGCCCATTTCGAAGCTGCTGTCGCGCCATTGGCGGCGGGAGGCGCCCGGGGACTGTTGCCGCCGCCGGGCATGGAGGCGCGGCGGACGTTCCTCAACCAACTCCGGGACCTGTGCTCGTCCCTTCCTGAAGCGGAGCGGCGCTTCGCCTATGAGCGCGCCCTCGTGGCCGCGGGCGAGGCCGCGCAAGCCGTTGCGTCCCTTGGCCCGCGCTTTGCGGACGCATTGGGAAGGGAGGAGGAGCGTGTCCTGCTGGCGACGCTCATGGCGGCGTTGTTGGGAGACCCGAACTTGGCCGCCCGGTTCGAGGCGGGGACAGGCGCGGCCCTGCGCGAGCTTCTGGAGGATTGGGGGGCGGCGTCCCTGACGGAGGGGGCGGGTCTGCTGGCCCTCGCCGCAACGCCGGAGGCCGGAGGGACGCGCATGGCGGCCATCGGAGACGGGGGCGTGGAAATGGCCTGGATCGCCGGGCCAGATTGGTTGTCCGTGGAAGGAGAGGACGGGCCCGGCCCCGTTCTTGGCTGGCGCGCGGCCCCTGCGGGAGACGAGCGCGCTCCGGTCTATGAGTTGCATTGGGTGGGCCAGGCCGGCGGAGCGCCCGTGGCGCGGGCATGGAGGGACGGCAGCGGCGCGCCGGTGCTACGCGTCGCCAACGAGCGGTTGGAACATCCCGCTCCCGAAGCGCCCGCCATCGCGTTGCCGCATCGGCCCGATTGATCCGTTTGGGCTCCTTCGTCATGATGAGGCGGAACGGGATCCGGAAAGGAGGTTCGCCATGTTTTGTCCGAGTTGCCGCGCCGAATACATCGACCCCGCCGTCCGGGAGTGCGCCGACTGTCAAGAGCCGCTGGTCGATGCGTTGCCGGAGGAAGATCACGAGCCCACGCCGGGCGGTTACGTGGAAGTGTTATCCACCTATAACCCCAGTGACATCGCGATGATCAAGTCACTGTTGGACGGGACCGACATTCCCTATTTCTTCGCCGGGGAGCAGTTCCTGTACAGCCAACCGATGATCCAAGCGGCGCGGCTTGCCGTGCCCGCGAGCAAGTTGGAGGAAACGCGGGAATTGCTCGCGCCGCTGGAGTTGGCGTACACGGCCTTTGGAGACGCCGAAGAAGATACGGAGGAAGAAGGGGAGGAGGGGGGCGCCAGCGAGGAGAAAGCGTAAAGTGTCCGAAAACGGGAAGCCCGCGCGTTCCCGGCGGTGAGGTCCGGGAAACGCGCGGGCTGTCTGGATGTTGATGATGCGGCTGCGGCAGGGCTCGCCTATGTGTGGGCGCCCGCTCCCGCCGGATCAGCCTGCGGCTCCTTTTGTTTCGGAGGATCGGAGGGGCCGATCATCTTTTCTGGCCGCACGATCTCATGGAACTGTTCGGAGGTTAGCAGGCCCAGCTTGATGGCTTCCTCTTCCAGCGTTGTGTCGTTCTCATAGGCGGCCTTCGCGATTTTTGCCGCGTTGTCGTAGCCGACGGTGCTGTTGAGCGAGGTCACGAGCATAAGTGAATTGCGCAAGTGTTCCTCGATGCGTTTCGTGTTGGGCTCGATGCCCACGATGCAACGGTCGGCAAAGGAGGCGGCGGCGTCGGAGAGCAGCCGGACGGATTGCAGGAAGTTGTAAATGATGAGGGGCTTATACACGTTCAGCTCGAAGTTGCCCGAAGCCCCGCCGATATTGATGGCGACGTCGTTACCCATGACTTGAGCGCACACCATGGTCACCATCTCCGGCTGCGTTGGGTTTACCTTGCCCGGCATGATGGACGAGCCCGGCTCGTTGGCCGGTAGCGTGATCTCCCCCAAGCCGCTCCGGGGTCCGCTGCCAAGCCAGCGGACGTCGTTGGCGATTTTGGTCAAGCTGGCGGCCACGGTCTTCAAGGCGCCGGAAGACATGACGAAAGCGTCGTGGGCCGCAAGGGCCTCAAACTTGTTGGGCGCCGATTTGAAGGGCCGGCCCGTCAGTTCAGCGATCTTCCGCGCGACCAACTCGCCGTAGCCCTTTCGGGTGTTGAGGCCAGTCCCGACGGCTGTCCCGCCAATGGCGACTTCGCGGAGGCGCGGCAACACGGACTTCACCCGGGCGATGCTGTTCGTGACCTGCTGGGTATAACCCGAGAATTCCTGGCTGAGCGTGAGCGGCGTCGCGTCCATGAGGTGGGTGCGGCCGATCTTGATGATTTTACCGAACTCCCGTTGCTTGTTCGTTAGCACCCGGCGCAGATGCTCCAGCGACGGGAGAAGCCGGTCGTAGACCGATTCGACGGCTGCAATGGTCATCGCCGTGGGGAACGTGTCGTTCGAAGACTGGGACATGTTCACGTGGTCGTTCGGGTGAACCGGCTTCATCGCCCCGAGTTCATGGCCCAGAAGCTGGTTCGCCCGGTTGGCGATGACCTCGTTGGCGTTCATGTTCGTTTGCGTGCCGCTGCCGGTCTGCCAAACTCGCAGGGGAAAGTGGGCGTCAAGCTTTCCGCTGATCACCTCGTCGCAGGCAAGACAGATGACCCGGCACAATTGCCACGACAGCAGGCCCATCTCGCAATTGGCCTGCGCGGCGGCCTTCTTGAGGACGCCAAAGGCGCGGACAACTTCCGTGGGCATCTGTTCCTTGCCAATATGAAAATTGACCATGGAGCGGGCCGTCTGGCAGCCGTAGTACTTGTCCGCCTGAACCTGCATTTCGCCCATGGTGTCTCGTTCGATACGGTATTCCACGATGTAACCCCCCGTCGGCGCACGGCCTTGCTACACAACGTGGCGCGCGCCGCCGTGTTCTGCTCCGTAACTGTCACCATAATGTACCCAAAAGCGGTCAAGAGAAACAAGTATTTGATGCTGGCGCCGAGGTTCATGTGTCCCCCGGCATACGTGATAAAAGCACACGAGTTAGTAAGATATGCCCCAGCTTGCAGGGACGTGTAGCTCCGGCGCGCTCCGCGCGGACCATTGGCGTTCCCCGGGCGCGGCGCCAGTCCCTACTATCAGCCTCCCCATCGCGCAACGGCGCTGTCAAGAACTTGTCAGGATCGACAGAGCTTTGTCCGAATTGCCCAAGCAACGTCGCCCAGAATCCGTGAGACGGGCCGGAATCGGGATCGCGCTTTAGGCGGTTTGATTATTTCGGGGCGCTTGGCAGGGTTCTACGTTTAGCGCTAAGACGTGGCTCCGCCGGGACTTGCTGGACTGTCCCATGTAGAGGGGATGGCGCGAAGTGTCCGGCAGCTCGAACTTGGCACGGGGATTGCTCGTATAGCGCCAGTCCATTTGAGTGGGCTCTCTCGCACCGTGTGGCGGGCTGGTGGGAACGTGACCCATCGGCGCCGCCACACACTTTTTGAGCCCCCCTCCTCTGGCGCGGCCGGACGCACACAAAAAAGGCAGACACCGTTGCGGGTGTCCGCCCGAAGAACACGCTTGCTTCTTGGCTGCAGCTCGCGTGAATGATCTAGACGCGCGGCGGCGCTAGAGAATCCACTCGATGACAAGCCAAGGCAGTTGGATCCACCAGAACAGAGGCAGCGCGATCCAAAAGAGAATGTCGCCTGGATCAAAGAAGTTGCCCCACGCAATCTTGTCGTCCATCACTCTGGTCCTCCCTAAACGTTTCTCCTGCTGCGGCTGCCGTGGTGTTTGGGTAAAGGCGTTCCCCGTCAGCCAATCTACTCTTGGAGTAGTGTACAGCCGGGATTGCCGCTTGTCAAATGTTATCATTCGTGTAGGCGCGCCGCCGCTTCCGGTTAGGGGGACCCTATGGCGCATGGATTGTGGCTGAGTCCGGCGCGGTGGAGAACGCAGGGTGGAGACGGGCCGTTCCGGCTTCCTCGGCGCCGCCTCTATGCCGTGGCGTCTCGGAACACGCGCGTTGTCCGTCCTATATGTTGTGTTCGCCAAGCCGGTCCCGACTTAATGTGCGGGCCTCCATCGTTCACAAGGCGCCAGAGCCAAGAGGCAGGATGTAGAAATCGTGGAAGCGCGTCCGGAGTTCGTCAAGACAGTCTTATGAGCGCGCCCAGAGCACGGTCAAACATTATACCTCTTCTTAGGAGAGGATCTTGCGCCTAGTCCCGAAGCTTGTAGTGAGATCTGTGAAAATGGCCGAATGCCTAAAGTGTTGTACAAAGGGAGTTTAAGCCTGTTGGGTGCGGCGCTGAGCGTCGGAAACGCGTGACGAACTCATGAAGAAAGAGGAATGACTCTATATCTGATCGAATTACTGCGGCATAAATTCTTTATAAATACTAATAGTGTTCAAAAGTTCTTGTGTTCCTAGCCCGACACAACGGCGAAAGGGCTTGGCAAACGCGCCGGTTCATGTTATGATTCTACGCAGGCGCGTTGAGGGAACCGGTGAGGTGTAAAGCGGCGGCGAGGCGTTGCCGCGCCGCCGGGCAACCGTTCACGGGGCGCGGGCGTTAGGGTGCGCGGGCCGGAGGTCCGCGGAGCGCCAGGCCGTGGACAGAGCTCGTTTAGACGGAGGGCTGCTGGGGTATGCCAACGTACGAGTACCATGCGATCCGGGCGGAGGGCGAGGAGGAGAAGTCCTTCGTCGGCGGGGTTGTTGTCGCCCGCTCCCGTCAGGAAGCGAAGGAGAAATTGCGTGTTTTGGGGCTGAAGGCGACCATGCTTAAGCAGGCCAAGGGGATGCTGGGCTGGCTCAAGTGGTTCGAGGCGGATGTGCGCTAGTCCGCCCGTTGAACCGCCGCTCTCCGCGGCCCCGTTCGGGATCGCCTAAGTCCCGGGGCCGCTTGAACTAAGGGGGGATCCCACGTTGACTCGGCGGGCCGTCCGTGGTATGCTGCGGGCCAATCCCCAAACCCCCGACAACTCCGTGCTTGCGAGGATTGCATGTACGAGTCCTTTTACGGCCTGACCGAACGCCCATTCAACCTCACTCCCGACCCCCGCTATCTCTATTTGAGCGAGAAGCACAAGGAGGCTTTCGCGCACCTCCTGTACGGGATCAAGAACCGCAGTGGTTTCGTGATGGTTACGGGGGAAATCGGCACCGGCAAGACCACCATCTCCCGCACGCTCCTGGGCCAGCTCGACAGCGACACCGAGGTCGCGTTCGTCTTCAATCCGTCCCTGAGCCCGGAGGAGTTGCTCGGCCGCATCGTGGAAGATTTCGGCATCGAGTCGAAAGCCACGACCATCAAGGGCCTCATCGACGAGCTGAACGCCTACCTTCTTGACCGAAACGCCAAGGGCAAGAATTGCGTGCTCGTCATCGACGAGGCCCAGAATCTCCCGCCCCAAGTCCTGGAACAGATCCGCCTCCTGTCCAATCTAGAGACCGAGCGGCAGAAGCTGCTTCAGATCGTGCTCATTGGCCAGCCGGAGCTTGGCCAGCACTTGGCCCTTCCCGAGTTGCGGCAGCTCAACCAGCGCATCACGGCGCGGTACCACCTCCAGCCCCTTGATCGCGAGGAGACGCTGCAATACATCGCTTACCGCCTCCGTGTCGCGGGAGGGCGCAAGAAAGTCACCTTCACCCGGGGCGCCCTCAACAAGATTTACCGGTATTCCGGAGGCACGCCCCGCGTTATCAACGCCCTCTGCGATCGCGCATTGCTCATCGGCTACACGGAGGAAGTGCGGGACATTCCCGCCGCCATTGTCCGGCGGGCGTTCAAGGAGATTCGGGGCGAACGCGTGAAGGCTCCCCGCGCGCCGCGCCAGCCATGGCCGAAGTGGGTGGCGCCCACCGCAACCGCCGCAACCGCCGCGGCCGCCGCCATCGCCCTTGGCGCCGTCGTCCACGCCTTCTGGCCGGGCTTGCCCGCGGCGCGCATCGCCTACGAAACGTACCGCCAACCCATAATGCAGGCGATGTCTCCGGCGCCCAAGGAAGCCCCGGAAGAATTGCCCTTGACGGAGGCCTCCGGGACCTTTTCCGCGTCCACCGGCGAAGAGACGACGCTTCCGCCGCCGGAGGCGCCCACCGGCGGGGCGCCCGCCAACGTCTTGGACACCTTTGACGCCGAGGTCGCGGGAAACGCGGGTGTTTTGGCCTTGCTCCGCGCGTGGGATGGCCGTCTCGAGGGCGAGTATCCCAGCGGCGGCGCCCCCGAGAGCTTCGTGCGTTTCGCCGAGGATCATGGCTTGGAATCCGAGGTGCTGGAAGCCGCTTTCCCCGAGCTTATCAGCCTCAACCTGCCCGCGATGGTGCGGATCGCCGCCGGGCGGCACATCATGTGGGTCGGCTTGGTCGGCATTGACGGAGACACCGCTGAAATCGCCTCGGGCCCCGGCGAGACGGTGACGGCGCCGTTGGACGCCTTGCGCCGGGCCTACGCCGACCGCGCCGTTCTGTTCTGGAGGGATCCAACGCCCAACGCGGGCGTGCTTTCGGCGCAGAACCAGGGCGCGGCGGTGCAAGCGCTGCAAGAGCAACTGCGGGCCCTGGGCTGGCTCGAAGAGGAGCCTAACGGCGTGTACAACGCGGCGACCCAGGCGGCGGTAGAAGCGTTTCAGCAGGGGGTCGGCATTGATGTCGATGGCCTGGCGGGCCGCCAGACCCGCATGGCCTTGCTCGGCTGGGCCGCCAACGGAAACGCGCCCAGTCTTGTGAGGCCCAGCGAAGCTAGCGACGAGCACCTGTTGGCCCTCGCGCCCGAAGCCGCCTATCACAAGCATCGTGCGGCCCTTCAAGCGCGTGAGGCCGATGGCGTCATCATTGCCGCCGCCGAAGAAGCGTCCGGATCCGCCAGCGCGGCGGCCGGCGACGCCGCGGAGGATTCCGCCGCCATTGGAGATGACGCGGACGCGCCAGCGGAGGCGGAGCCGGAAGAACATGAAAGCGCGCCCGAGGCCGCGGAGCCGGAGGAATCTTCCGAGGAGGACGTATCGCCAGCGGATACGCCGGTCCCGGAAGCGAACGGAGACGGGGCCGCGGCGGCGCTCCCCGAAGAAGTCCATGCCGACGCCGAGGAAGCGGCCGTTGAAGAAGCCGGGGCGAGTGAAAGCGAAGTAGCCGCGGTAACGGATCCAGGGAGTGGAGACGCCGACGCCCCGCCGGAGGAACAGCAGGTTCGCGGCGTCTTGGCGCGGCCCGAGCCCCCTCAAACGCCTGAAGCGCCGGCGGCGGCCGCGCCGGAATGGCCCGCCGCGCCGCGCGTGTCCATCCCCACGCTGGAACAGCCCAGAGGCGGGGAGCCCATCCTCCCTGGCATGGCCGGGGTGCCCAGGCCGGGCGCGCCCGCTCCTTCCGCGCCGGACCGGGGCGATGGGCCGGTGATCCCCACAAGGCCGCAGGCGCCCGGCATACTGGACGTCCCCGCGCCCGCAACGCCTTCAGCGCCTGAGCCGCCCGCCGCTGATGATGAACCCGCGCCCAGCCAGCTCCAGATGGAGGAATTGCCCGCGCCCGGCGAGGGCGATGGCGGGGCGGTGCAAACCGGCGAGGAAGACGCCGGGGCGTCTCCGGCCGCGGGACCGTTCCACGAGCCCTCGAACGGCGCCGAGGCCGGCGAGGAGAACGCGGAGGAGGAGCGCGCGCTGTGAGTTCTATCCTGGATGCGCTGAAGAAGCTAGAAGCCGAAAAGGCCGCCTCCCAGGCGGCGGGACCGGCGGTGCTGGACGCGGACATCGCCGAGGACGAGCTTGTCGGCCGCCGGGGGAACCGGAGAGTTCGGGGTTTTGCGGCGCCGTTGCCGCCCATGGCTTGGGCCATGGCCGCCCTCGCCGCCGCCGTTGCGTTGACGGCTGCGTCCGCCTTTACGGCCGTCTACTGGGTGCAACGGCAGCATGACGCAAGCTCCAGCATCGCGGGCGGGCCTTCCGCCGCCGCGGGACCGTATGTGGAGCCAGCCGGGGACGCGTCCGCGGCGCCGCCCCAAGAGGACGCCGGCGCGAGCGCCCAGGAGGACGCCGGGGCGAGTGGCGCACAGGAGGAGAGCCCTTCCGCGCCCGCCAACGGGATTGAACAGCGCCGAAACATCACGCCCATTCCACCGCCCCGGCCTGAGCGGGAGGTGTCTGTCGCCGCGACGGAGTCCGGCGCCGCCCAAGCATCCGAGCCCTCGTCTCCCGCGTCAGAGCCTGACCCAGCGCCGGCCCACGAGCCTCCGCCGGAACCCGAGCCAGCGCCGACGCCGGAACCGGCGTCCGTGGATGAGGCGCCCGCCGCCGTTCGGGAGACCGCCGAGAGCGTTCGCGCCACGCCGGATCGGGATGCGCCTTCACGCGCGGCCCAAGAGGCCCCGGCTTCCTCCTTCAGCGAGGAGTCCCGAGACGCCCCGCCCAGGCCTCCTTACCAGGCGCCAACCAATCCCCGGGACTACCAGCACGTGGACATCTCGTCGCTGCCCATTCTCACCCACGCCGCCCGCGAGCACTACGGGTTGCAGGAGCTCACGGTGAACTTGCGGCGCGCCCCTAGCCCGTCCCGTCCCGAAGCGAGCGCGATGATCAACCTGAATCACATTCGCGTGGGCGAGACGATTCCGGGAACGAACGCGGTGCTCATCGGGGTGAGTCCCGGAAGCATCGCCATCGAAGTGGAAGGCGCCCGCTACCAGGTGCGTTGACCGCCGGGGGGGAGCGCGTCAGCCCAGCGTCCACGGCCTCCATCCCGCCGCGCGCGGCGGCCTCCTGTCTTCGCCCTTCCTTTCCGTGGGACGGGTTCCCGAGTCTCTCTCGGGAAAAGATGCGCGCCGCCCCGTCTTTTGGCACAATTGGGGGCCGTTTTCAAGTGATTCCGCCGCTAATGGGGGAGCATTCTTTCTGAATTGAAATAAACAGGAGCCAACGGTCCGCCGCGGACCGTCTCCATGGGGAAAAGGATATAGGGTTATGAGCATCGTAATTGGCGTGGATGTGGGCACGAGCGGCGCGAAAATCCTGGCGGTGGACCACGAAGGGCAGATCCTGGCGTCCGTGCTGGAAGAGTACCCCCTCTTGAGCCCCAAGCCGAACTGGGCCGAGCAGGAGCCGGTGACGTGGAAAAAGGCGGTGCTCAAGGCCCTCGGCGCCATCGCGGGACAGCTTGGCGAGCGCGCCAAGGACGTGGCGGGCATTGGCCTTACCGGCCAGATGCACGGCAGCGTCTTTCTCGACGCCAACAACCAGGTGCTGCGTCCGGCCATACTCTGGTGCGATCAACGCACGGCGGAAGAGTGCGACGAAATCACGGAGAAGGTGGGCGCCGAGAAGCTCATCGAGATGGTGTCCAATCCCGCCCTGACGGGTTTCACGGCGCCAAAGATCCTGTGGCTGCGCAAGCATGAGCCCGCCGCCTATGAGAAGGTGCGCAAGGTTCTCTTGCCCAAGGACTACATCCGGCTTGAACTGACGGGCGAATTTGGAACCGACGTGGCCGACGCCTCGGGCACGCTCCTCTTTGACGTGAAGAACCGGACCTGGCACAAGGAGCTTATGGGAATGCTCGACATTCCCACGGACTTCATGCCCCCAGCCTATGAGGGCCCCGAAGTGACGGGGCGTCTGACCCGGGGCGCCGCGGAGGCCACGGGGCTTCCCGAGGGGATCCCGGTTGTGGCGGGCGGCGGCGACCAGGCGGCGAACGGCGTGGGCTGCGGCATCGTGAAGACGGGCGTGCTGAGCGCTTCCCTAGGCACGAGCGGCGTGGTCTTCGCCCACGCCGACGAGGTGAGCATGGACCCCAAGGGGCGCGTGCACACATTCTGCCACAGCGTGCCCGGCAAGTGGCACATCATGGGCGTGGTCCTCAGCGCCGGAGGCTCCCTGCGGTGGTACCGGGACGCCCTGTGCGCTCCCGAACGCGCCGTCGCCGCCGAGACCGGCGCGGATCCCTATGAGTACATTACCGCGGGTGCGGCTCAGGCGCCCATCGGCTCGGAGGGGTTGACGTTTCTGCCGTACCTGACTGGCGAGCGCACGCCCCACAAGGATCCCCACGCCAAAGGCGCCTTCATCGGCCTCTCCCTTCGACATACCCGCGCGCACATGGCCCGGGCCGTGCTGGAAGGCGTCTCCTTCGCCATGCGGGACGCCCTTGACATCATCCGCGAGATGGGCGTGCCCGCGAGCGAGGCCCGCGCCTCCGGCGGCGGCGCCCGGAGCCCGCTGTGGCGCGAGATTCTCGCGGAGGTCATGAACGTGTCCTTGGTGACGATCAACGTGGATGAAGGTCCCGCCTACGGCGCCGCCCTCCTCGCGACGGTGGCCACGGGCGCCTATGGGACGATCGAGGAGGCCTGCGAGAGCACCATCCACGCCGTCGACCGGTGTACGCGCGATCCCGG
>SLHB01000289.1 GCA_007136375.1 Candidatus Hydrogenedentota bacterium | reverse complement strand
GCTGTCATCGGTCCGTTTCCTGTCCGTCCGCCGCGCTAACGGCGCAACGGAAGCCCATGTTGCCCGTGGAGCTGTCGGGCGTGTTGGACGAGCGCGCCGAGAGGCGGTAGCGCACGCAGTAGGAGTCGTGGCAGAGGTACGAGCCGCCTTTCGTGACGCGGGCCTGGCCTTCGGGCGGTCCAGCGGGGTTCACCCGAGGCCCGTCCATGTGATAATCCGGACTGAACCAATCGGCGCACCATTCCCAGACGTTGCCGACCATGTTGAACAAGCCGAAGCCGTTGGGCGGAAAGGAGCGGGCGGGCGCCGTGCCCAGGTAGCCGTCCTCCGCCGTGTTCACATCCGGGAAGCGGCCTTGCCAGATGTTGCAGCGATGTTCGCCGCCGGGGGTGAGCTCGTCGCCCCAAGGGTACAGCGTTTGCTCCAGGCCGCCGCGGGCGGCGTACTCGAACTCCGCCTCCGTCGGCAAGCGTTTGCCCGCCCATTCGCAGTAGGCCACGGCGTCGTTCCAACTCACATGGACGACGGGATGGTCCATGCGGCCCTCTAGGTTGCTGTCCCGCCCTTCGGGCCGCCGCCAGTAGGCCCCGTGGGTCTGGCGCCACCAGGGGGCCTCGCGGGGCCGTCCCTTCGCCCGCTTCCGCGCTTCAGGCGTAAGGAAGGAATGGAAGACAAAGGACCAGCCGAAGCGCTCGGCTTCCGTCACGTAGCCCGTCGCCTTCACGAACTGGGCGAACTGGCGGTTGGTCACCGCGGTGATGTCGATGTGGAAGGGGTCCACATGGATTTCCCGGGCGGGCTCTTCGCCGTCCTCCGGGTAGACGCCTTCGTCGGACCCCATGATGAAGGCGCCGCCTTCGAGGGCGCGCATGCCCTTGGGAGCCGTCTTTCGCGCCGGCGCGGCCGGTTGCGCGGCCTGGGCGCTTGGCGTGGCGCCGGGCGAACGCTGTGGCGTGCAGCAGCCGCTCTTTGTCTTGGCTCCGGCTGGATTCCCCTGGGTCATAAGGCTGTCCTCCGTGCATTGGTCCCGCGTTGGCGCAAAGCGCCATTGGTAGTGCGTTGGCGCGAAGCGCCATTGTAAGCAAAACGCCGGGCGCGTGGCTACATCGGGAACGACGGCGCGCTACAGATCCACAGGGGCGAGGACGTTGATTCCCTGTTGCCGCAGGGCCGGGATGGCGGCGTCGTTGTCCGCGAAACGGAAGAACAGGACGGCCTGGTCGCCGCGGCCCGCGGTGAAGGCGTACATGTACGCGATGTCCTGGCCGCTCTCAGCGGTCGCCGTGAGAACCTCCATGAGGCCGCCGGGCCGATCGGGAACTTCCACCGCGACCACCTCGGTCACCGTTGTGATGCAGCCCGCCCGCTCCAGCGCGTCCTTCGCCTTTTCCCAGTCGTCGACGATAAGCCGGAGGATGCCGAACTCTTGGGCGTCGGCGAGGCACAACGTGCGTATGTTGATTCCCGCCTCGGCGAGGACTTGGCAGGGCCGCTGGAGATGGGCGGGCTGGTTTTCGAGGAACAGGGAGAGTTGGTGGAACTTCATGGCCATGCTTCCTTTTGTGCGGGTCCGCCCGGGCTGGGCTATACGCCGCGGTTGTCGATGACGCGGCGGGCCTTGCCTTCGCTGCGCTTGAGGCTTTGGGGCTCGACGAGGCGCACGGCGGCGCGGATGCCTAGCACATGCTCCAGGGCCGCGCTCAGTTTTTGATGCAACCGCTCCATGGCGCCGACGGTGTCGCTCAACACTTCGCGGGTGACCTCGACCGACACCGTCATCTGGTCCAAGCCGTGATCGCGCGAAAGCTCGATCTGGTAATGGGGGAGCGTGTCCTCGGCTTCGAGCAGGGCCGTCTCGACTTGGGACGGGTAGATGTTGACGCCGCGGATGATGAACATGTCGTCGCTCCGCCGGGTGATCCGGCGGATGCGGCGCAGGGTCCGGCCACAACCGCAGGGCTCTGTAAGGAAGGCGGTGATGTCGCGGGTGCGGTAGCGGAGCATGGGCATCGCCTCCTTGCTGAGCGTCGTCAGGACAAGCTCGCCTTCGGCGCCATCCGGCGCTGGTTCGCCCGTGTCCGGATCGATGATCTCGGGATAGAAGTGGTCTTCAAAGATATGCAATCCGTCTTGACAGCCGCACTCGCTGCCCACGCCGGGACCGATGATCTCGGAGAGGCCGTAGATGTCGTAGGCGCGGACGCCGGATTCCTCCTCGATGCGGGCGCGCATGGCGCCGGACCACGGCTCCGCGCCGAAGACGCCCGCGCGCAGGGGCAGCGCCCGCAGGTCCACGCCGAGTTCGCGGGCCCGTTCCGCGACATGAAGGAAGTAGCTGGGCGTACAGCAGATGGCCGTGACGCCGAAATCCTTCATGACCATGATCTGCCGGTCGGTTTGGCCGCCGGAAATCGGGATGACTGTCGCGCCAAGGGCCTCGGCGCCATAATGGGCGCCCAGGCCGCCGGTGAACAAGCCGTAGCCATAGGCGTTCTGGATGACGTCGCCCTGGTGCAGGCCGCATGCGGCGAAGGTGCGGAGCATGACGGACGACCAGACGGCCAAGTCGCGCTCCGTATAGGCGACGACGATGGGCTTTCCCGTCGTGCCGCTGGACGCGTGCACGCGCACCACTTCCTCCATGGGCGCGGCGAACAGACCGAAGGGATAGGTGTCCCGGAGATCCGTCTTCACCGTGAAGGGAAGGTGGCGCAGGTCGTCCAAGGTCTGAACGTCTCCCGGGGCCATGCCGCG
>SLHB01000109.1 GCA_007136375.1 Candidatus Hydrogenedentota bacterium | reverse complement strand
AGCCCAGCGAGTTCTACAAGCACCTGCACGAGGCCGTCAAACAGCGGGAGATTCCGGATGCGAAATGCAGCCAGGTCAAAATGGCCCAAGGCGGCCCGATGTCCGCCTCCCGGATCTATTTCCGTGTGATGCGGCGCGAACTGGTCTTCGACATCTGCGCGGCCCCCTTCGGCCGCGGGTTTTTCGTGTCGTGGTGGCTGAGCGAGCCGTCTGGCTGCAACAAGGGCTGCCTAACAGCCATCCCCTTCATTGGCCCCATGATCCTCTTCGCCATGGAGCGGGCCATAACCTATTACAAGATCGACACGACCCTGATGTTCCAGGAAGCCGTTCACGCCAGTGTGTTGGAGGTCATTGACGGCGTGACCACGGAAAAGGGCGTCCGGGCCTTAACCGAAGGCGAACGGAAACCAGTAATGGAGCAACTCGCCAAGAAGTCCCGGTAAAGGCCCACGATAGGACACGCCCAGATGAGCGCATATTCGCAAATCGAACACCTCACGAGGCAGTTCTACGAATGGGAGTGCCGGGGGCGCGGCTGGCTGGTATGGGAAGACCCGGTCCGGCTGGAGCCGCCGTACCGGCCCATGTACTACTGTCCGCCGCAGGAGCGCGTGCCGGACGACGGGCGTCAGCCCGGGCCGGGGGCGGCGTTCAAGGAGTTTTTCCAGTGGCTGTCCGGTACAACGGGGCCGCCCGCCTTGCGGCCGCCTTCCCCGGACAATATCCCGGAGGAGGATCCGGACGAACTCCGCGCCTTGGAAACATTCCCCGAATCCCTGACGGAGCACCGGATCCTGCTGCCGGCCGATTGCCGGGTGACCAGAGAGGTCAGCTCCCATCTCCTTCTAAGCCTGTCCGCGATTCCCGGCCCGGTGGCCTTCGAGATCGTCGCCACGTCCAGTGGCGTGGCCTACCAATTCGCGTGCCCGGCGCCGCATGACGCCAGCCTTGTGGACCATTGCCGGGCCTATCTGCCCGAGATCTCCGTGACGCCGCCCGAACATACCTTGCGGGCGCTTGGAGACGCCCGCGAGGGGCTGCCGTTTCTCGCCGTGGACTTCGGCCTGTCCGAGGAGTTTGTCCGGCCGATCAAGACCTTCACTTCATTCGAGGTGGATCCGCTGCTCGGCGTGATGTCCGCCCTCAACGCCCTGCAAGGCCGGGAACTCGCGGTATTCCAGGTCCTGTTCGAGCCCTGCCGCCACCCCTGGGCGCGGAACATCGTCCGGGCGGTCACCTCGCGGGACGGCGACAGCTTCTTCCTTGACGCCCCGGAGATGGTGGACTTGGCCCGGGAGAAGGTGGCGTCGCCGCTCTACGCCGCCGTGGTGCGGGCCGCGGCGTGGTCGGACCGGGAACAGCGGGTGTGGGACATTCTGCGGGACATCAGCGGCGGCTTGTCCCAGTTCGACAACCCCGCCAGCAACGAGTTGATCCCCCTCACCAACGACGAATACCCGGATTGGGCGCACCAGGAGGACGTGTGGACGCGGCGGACGCGGCGGTCCGGCATGATCCTCAACGCGGAGGAACTGGTGGGCTTTGTCCATCCGCCGCCTCCCTCCGTGCGGGCCGAGCGGCTGGCCCGGGCGGACACGCACAGCAAACCCGCGCCGCCGATGGTGCAGGACGGCGGTCTCGTACTGGGCGAGAACGTCCACGAAGGCGAGCGCGTGGAAGTCCGGCTGAACGCGGACCAGCGCGGCAAGCACCTCTACGCCATCGGCGCGTCGGGCACGGGCAAGAGCACGTTCCTGCTCAACCTCATCCAGCAAGACATGGAGCAAGGCCAGGGCGTGGCCGTGCTGGACCCGCACGGGGACCTGATTGACGAGATTCTCGGCCGGATTCCGGAAAACCGGCTCGATGACGTGGTGGTTTTCGACCCGGCGGACGAGGATTATCCCATCGGCTTCAACATCCTGTCCGCCCATTCGGAGATCGAGCGGAACCTGCTCGCGTCGGATCTGGTGGCCGTGTTCCAACGGCTGTCCGGCCATTGGGGCGACCAGATGACCACGGTCCTGGCCAACGCCGTGCTGGCCTTTCTGGAGAGCGAGCGCGGCGGCACGTTGTTCGACCTGCGCCGGTTCCTGGTGGAGAAGGCTTTCCGGGCCGAGTTTCTGAAGACCGTGCGGGACGAGAGCGTCGTCTATTATTGGCAGCGGGAGTTTCCCATGCTCTCCGGCCGGCCCCAGGCGCCCATCCTCACGCGGCTGGACGCCTTCCTGCGGCTCAAGCTGGTGCGCCACATCGTGGCGCAACGGGAGAACCGGCTCGACTTCGCCGCCATGATGGACCAGGGAAAAATCTTCCTGGCGCGGCTGTCCCAGGGCGCCATCGGCGAGGAGAACGCGTACCTCTTTGGGTCGCTCCTCGTGTCCAAGTTCCACCAGACCGCCATGGCCCGGCAAAGCGCGAAGCAGGCCGAGCGGCGGCCGTATTACCTCTACATTGACGAGTTCCACAACTTCATCACGCCGTCCATGGCGGCCCTGCTCACGGGCGTGCGCAAGTACCGGCTCGGCCTGGTGCTGGCCCATCAGGAGTTGCGGCAACTTGAGAAGCGCGACGCGGAGGTCGCCCACGCCGTGTTGGCCAATCCCTATACGCGGGCGTGTTTCCGCGTGGGCGAGGCCGACGCCAAGAAGCTGGCGGAAGGGTTGAAGGATTTCGAAGCGGACGACCTCTTGAACCTGGGCACGGGCCAGGCCATTGTCCGGGCGGAGCAGCCGAAGTACGCGTTCAATCTT
>SLHB01000329.1 GCA_007136375.1 Candidatus Hydrogenedentota bacterium | reverse complement strand
GAGATCCGCCGGCTCACGTCCCGTTCGCCGACGCGCACGTCAGTCGTCGTGTTGACGGGAGAAGAGCGGGCCGCTGGTCAGCGGGAGTTGATCCATGAGTTGCGGAAGACGGGCGCCGCGGTGGTCGTGGTCTTCGTGGGGTATCCCAGCCGGGTGCCGGAGCTGGCGGAGGCCGACGCCATTGTCCTGGCCTACGGACACACGGGATCGCTGTCGGAAACCATGAAGGCCGTCGCCGATGTCCTTGTGGGCGAAGCGCCCCTGCGGCCCTTGGTCATTGAACAGGACCTCCGGACGGCGGCGGGAAGGCCCGAGACGTTTCGCGCCGTGGACCTGCTTCGCGCGCCAGCGGGCGTGTTGCCGGTGAATCTCCGGGAGCCGTTCGTCAACGGGTTGGCCGTGCCGTATGACCCCTCCAAGGCCATCCGCCGGGCGGAGTGGCGCTTCGGTAACAGCCGCCGCTATCGCGGGCTCGAGGTGCAGTACACCTTCGACGCGCCCGGCCGGTATCCAGTCACTCTTACCGTGACGGACAGCAAGGGAGACACGGTCACGAACGAGTTCCACATCGTCGTGGAAGACGGGTGAGACGGGACCACTCGGGATGACGGCGCTCCAAGCGGATTCCGGGGGCGGCGCGGCGCATTCGCTCGTGCCCATGCCGGAGGGCGAACCGTTTCGGGTCCTCCAACTCACTGATTTCCACACGGACGCGTCCGACGCGGCGAACCAACGGACCTGGGAAGCGGTGCGGCGGCTCGCCGTCCAATGGCGTCCCCATTTCCTCGCCGTGACGGGCGACATCTGGTGCGGTGACGGCGCACCAGACCTCGCGCCCGGTTGGATGGAGCGGGACATCGCGGCTCTGGGCGCCCTAGGCGCGCCATGGGCGCTGGTGCTGGGCAACCATGACTATGTCGAGGACCTGGACCGCGCCCTGACCGTGTTGCGGGATGCGCCCGGAAGCGCCATGCCGCCGGGAGACGGACGAGGCAACTTTCGCGTCTCCCTGTGTCCGGCCGGGGCGCACTTGCCCGCGTGGGATCTCTACTTTCTGAACAGCCACGCCGAAAGCTTGGAAGACGCCGATGTGGCTTGGCTGGAGGCGGAGGCCGCCGCCTTGCGCCGGGAGCGGGGGAGGGAGACGCCGTCCATCGTGTACTTTCACATTCCCCTGAAGCAGTACGAGATCGCCCGCCTGGAAGGCCGTTACACCGGGATCGCCCAGGAAGAGGTGTTGTACTGGGGCGACGACGGGACCTTGTTTCCCCGAATCCGGGACGCGGGCGGCGTCCGCGCCTGCTTCGCGGGCCACAGCCACGTGAACGATTTCTACCTGGAAGAAGACGGGGTGATCCTGGGCTACGGGCGTTGCACCGGCTATGGCGGCTACGGGGGACATCGCCTCGCGCGCGGCGCGACGCTCGTGGAGCTTGAACCCAGGGAGGGCCGGTTTTCCTTCAAGACCGTTTTTCCCGATGGCGCCGAGTGGCGGCCCAGCCGGACGTTGTAGCATTCGAACTCGCCGCGCTGTTTGCTAGCTGTTGGACCCCGCCCCGTCTCCCGGTCCGAATTGCTCCACCGCCGGCCCAGCTCCATTATGGTCTCCGTCCCGATCCCCGCCAAACACGACGCCCGCGGCCAAGGCTAGAATCGCCAAGCCCAGCCAGAACACCCACAGGTTCCCCCCGCGTACCGTCCGCGACAGCTCCCGGTACTGCTGGCTCAAGCCCTCCTCGTCCAGCGCGGCCGCGCCAGACGCGGTGGTCCGGTGGAGCTCTTCAGCTGGCTCTGCTTTCGCGTTGTCATCGAGTTCGATTGTCCCCTCCAGCGCGTCCAGCAACGCGCCCGCGTCTCTGAACGCACTGTTTCCGATGTGAGCCCAGATGTTTTGCGTGGGATCTTGTTTGTTTCTGTCGGAAACTAAATGTTTCGTATATGTTTCAGGCGCGGTTCTGAGGGCGGCTACATCCGCGCCGGGGGTGAGTTCGGCCGAGGCGCCTTCGCTGGCCGCCAGTACGGCTCCAGGGGGCAGGCCTTGTCCGAGCAACGCCGGTTGGCCGTCGGGCGCGCGCAGGATCAGGGCGGACGTAAGGTTGCCGTGGCAGAGCCCTTGTTCGTGCAGAAGCGCGAGAGCCTCCACGAGCGTGTACAGGAAGCGTGGAGTCAGGGAGGCCGCTTCGTCCAAGGTAGCGAGCGGTTCGGCCCCGGTGTCCGGGTAGACGTAGTATGCGAATCCCTCCCATGTCCCCATGTCGAGGAGGGGAAGGATCGCGGGATGATCGACGCTGCTCCAGTCCGGCCCCCGGGCTGAGGCCGGCGGCGGCGCGTCCGGCGGGAAGACGAGGAGCCACACCCGCTGGCCGGAACGCCCATCGCGCGCCCGGTGCAAGGCGGCGGGTCCGGCGGCGGCCGCGAAGCCTCGCGGCGTGTAGGGTCCCATCTCCGGGGGAAGCGCGTCTCCGGTCTCCATGATACAACTCCCAAGCGGTTGAGATTGCGCGGGTGACAGTTATTCTACCATTCGCCGGACGCCAACCAACCAGAAGGGCCGGATGTTCCGGCGGGGCTCAACCGCCCGGGAAGGGGGCGTCTCAAATGGCGCAAATCAGGAATTGCATCCAGACTGGCTTTGGGCCTATCCTAATCCTGTGCGGCTCTCTTTTGGTTGCTGTAAGCCGCCGCCTTCATGGGCGCGGAACCTTCTCGGAAAGGAGGGGGAGCGCGCTGGTTTGGAAGGCCGGGTGGCGGAGCGAAAGGGGGGCATTTGGGGGAGTTCCGCGGCCGGGTTCGCCGCGTGATGACGGCCCCACGGCTCACAGCCGCTGGTGGCCGCGGTTTCCCAACATAGTCGAGGCTTGGCCACGCCGGCCAAGTCAATGGTTACCGAGTATATAGAGAGGGAGACACACGTATGAGTACGATGTCACGGCGCCAGTTCCTGGCGGCCAGCGCCACGGCCGCGGCGGCGCCCCTGATTGTGCCTTCGCGCGTGCTGGGTCAGCCCGGTCCGAACGATCAGATCAGCATTGGCTGCATCGGATTGGGCGGCATGGGCAACAGCCACCGGAGTTGGTTCACCGAGGCGGCCGACGACGCGCGGGTGGTCGCGTTGTGCGACGTGGACACGGAGCGGCTCGCCGCCGCCGCGGATTGGTACGAAGACGGCGAAGTCGACACCTACACGGACTTCCGCCACATCCTGGACCGCGACGACATCGACGCCGTGGTCTTCGGCACGCCGGATCATTGGCACGCCGTCCAGACCGTCATGGCCTGTCAGGCCGGGAAGGACGTGTACGTCGAGAAGCCCACGTCCAACAGCATCGCCGAAAGCCAGGCCATGATCCGCGCCACCCGGGAGCACAACCGCATTGTCCAAGTGGGCAGCCAAGGCCGCGCGCTGAACAACTTCCCGTCCATCTGCGAATTCATCCGGAGCGGGCAGCTCGGCCGGATCACCGAGGTCGACTGTTGGCACTACGCGAATCCCGAGGGCGGAGACGCTCCGGAGCAGACGCCGCCCGATCACCTCGATTGGGACATGTGGCTCGGGCCGGCGCGCTGGCGGCCGTATCACGCCAACTACGCCCACGGCACCTTCCGCTGGTTCTTGGACTTCGGCGGCGGAAACATCCGCGACCGGGGCGCCCACGTGTTGAATGTCCTGTGCTGGTTCCTGGACCTCGACAACACCGGTCCGACGAAGATCACGGCCAAGGGGCGTCCCCCTTCCCACGGCAACTACGACAACCCCGTCACCATGGATGTGACCTGGGAGTTCGCGCACCGGGACTTGGTGGTCCACTGGCGCCAGCCCGGCATCGATCCGAACGCGCCCGGACAGGAGCGCCCCTACGGCGGCGTCTACCACGGCACGAACGGGAGCTTGGTGGTGGATGGCGGCGACATCGGCGGGCGGGCCTGGCCGCTCCGGGAAGCCGAAGAGTTCGAGGCGCCCGAGGGCGAACGCATGCTCCGCGTCGAAGGCCATGGCGCCTCTGGAAACCGCCGGAACTGGCTCGATTGTATCCGGAGCCGCGAGGAGCCCATCATGCCGATCGAGGCAGGCCACCGGATCGCGTCCATGTGCATTCTCGGCAACCTCGCCTATCGGCTTGGGCGGACCCTGGAGTTTGATCCCGAGACCGAGCGCGTGTTGAACGACGAGGAAGCCAACCGCCACTTGCACGAACCCGGCCGGGGTCCCTGGCACGTCTAGCTCCTTGGCCAGGGATTCGCAGCGCTGATTGAATGCATGCCCAGGCGGATCGCCGTGGCCTCGCCCCGCGGTCCGCGCTGAAATACGATAGGGAGAGTACGAGATGGAATCCGTTACCGGAGTTGATGAACTCGTCGAGATGCTCACATCCGAAGACGCGGACACCCGCGTTGCCGCGCTGCATTACGCCGGCAACCTCTTCGGACCTGGCGCCATCGGGCCGCTTTTCGAATTGCTCGACAGCGATGATCGCACCACCTTCCTCGCCGCGCAACGGGCCTTGGGCTGGATCGTCCATGGCAACCTTCGCCCGAGGGAGAACGAGGCGGACAAGGAGGCGTTGCGCCAAGCCACCGCCGAGGCGCTTACCCCATACCTCGACGGGAATCATTCGTCCCGGGCCGCTCAGGAAGCCATGTACCTGCTGAGCTTCTGCGGCGGCGCGGACGAGGTTCCCGTCATCGCTGAATGGCTCGACGACGCGAACATGGCCCAGCACGCCCTGTACGCCCTCGTCCGCATTCCTGATGAAGCGGCGCTGACGGCCATGCTGGACGCGTTGGACGGCGCGGACACGAGCCTCTCCGTGGAACTGGCCCACGCCATCGCGCAGAAGGAAGGCGCCGCCGCGCGGGACCGGCTCGAAGCCCTCGCGGACAGCGGCGACGAAGAAGTGGCCACGGCCGCCGCCAAGGCGCTCTCCATCCGCGAGTTCCGGGTGGACGCCTAGCCTCCTTCGGCGGACGGAAGAGAACCCGTAAACCGCCGCCGCAATTCCCTGGAGCCATCCCGTGGGACGCCATGGGATGGCTTCAGGCGTTACCGGACCGGTGCGGTAACGCCTGACAAGCCCACGGATCGAAGAATCTTTGAAGGAGAGCACCCAATGATAGGCAGCACGCACCGGCGCGGACTCCAAGGGATGGCGTTGTTCCTCGCGGTCGTTGCTGGGGGAGGCGCCGCCGCCCTCATGGAAGTGAACCCCCGGTCCGCGCCCGAGGGCCAGCCACCGATAGCCATCACGGATGTTCGCCTCATTGATGGCGTCTCGGACGCCGCCATTCCCAACGCCGCCGTGGTGGTGGAGGCAGGGCGCATCGTGGCGGCGGGTCCGGTGGATGAAGTCGACATTCCAGAAGACGCCGATGTGGTCGAAGGCGCGGGCCTGACGCTGACGCCGGGGCTCATCGACGCCCACTTGCACACCATCAACGACAACGCCCTCGTGAACCGCTTCCTTCGCAGTGGCGTCACCACCATGCGCGATCCCGGCCATCCCTTTCGCTTCTACCAGTCCCTGCATTTCGCCACCGAACCCATGCCCCGGGTCTATCTCACCGGAGCGCATCTCGACGGCTATCCGCCGGTGTGGCGGCAGCAAGCCGTGGTGGTCCGGGACGAAGATCACGCGCGGCGGGCCGTCCATGAACATGTGGACCAGGGCGCCACGGGCATCAAGATCTATTTCAACCTGCCGCTGGACTACTACGAGGCCGTGTGCGCCACGGCGGCGGAACGCGGGGTTCCCGTGATGGCGCATCTGGAATTGGTGGACGCCGATGACGCCATCCGCGCGGGCGTGGAAGGGATGGAGCACGTTACGTCCTTTGGCCCGGCCTTGGCCGAGCCGGAAGAAGCCAGCGCGTTCAAGGAGGCTGTCCGGGAGGACTACGGCGCGCGAAGCGAAGGGCGTTTTCAACTCTGGGCGTCTCTGGACCTCGGCTCGGAGCGTGTGGAGGAGGTGATCGCCCTTGGGGTGGAGCGAAACGTCGTCCTCGTGCCGACGCTGGCCATCTTCGAACGGCGCGCGGGCGACGCCAACGTCGAGGACTATCACCTCCAAGGGTTCGAGAACATGCTGCGCTTCACGGGGATGTGGCGCGAGGCCGGCGGCTTGATTGCCGTAGGGTCGCATACGAGCGGGCCCCACGCCGAGCACGGTTGGGCGTATCAGCGGGAGATGGAGCTCCTCGCCGAGGCCGGCATGACGCCCATGGACATCATTCAAAGCGCCACCACGGTGAACGCCCGATATTTCCGCGCGGACGAGCGGATCGGCGCGATTGCGCCGGGAATGCTGGCCGATTTGTTGCTCATTGAAGGCAATCCCGATGAGGATATCGAGGCGATGTACAACATCCACCGCGTGATGCTCAGCGGCGAATGGATCGACTGAACCGCGGCGGCGATTCGTATTGGGCATTGGGTTCGCCCACGGACTGAATGGGTGAACGCCACATGCGGCGGCCGGTTGGAAGCCGTCTCTTGTTACACGACCATGGGAATCTACGTATGACACGCGACAAACGAACTCTGTCCCGGCGGACGTTTCTGCAAGGCGCCGCCGCCGCGTCGGTAGCCGCCGGCGTGGCGGGATCCCGGACGCTCGCGAACCGGGCGGCGCGCGTCTCGCCCATGGAGCGGCTGAACATTGCGGCCATCGGCGTGGGCGGCCGGGGCGCCAGTGTGTTGGGCGCGTTCTCCAGCGAAAACATCATCGCCCTTTGCGATGTGGATGAGAACCGCGCGGCCGGGGCCTACGAACGCTTTCCCCGCGCCACCCGTTACCGGGACTACCGCAGGCTCTTCGACGCGATGGCGAACGACATCGACGCCGTCGCCATATCCACGCCCGATCATACCCACGCCGTCATCGCCTTGGCCGCCATGCAGTTGGGCAAACATGTCTTTCTCGAAAAGCCGCTGGCCCATAGCATCAAGGAAGCTGGCGTCCTGCGGGAGGCGGCGGCCCGCTATGGCGTGGTCACTCAGATGGGCAACCAGGGCATGGCCGGAACGGGCGCCCGCGAGGTTTGCGAGTGGATCTGGAGTGGCGCTATCGGCGACGTGCATACGGTCCACGCCTACGACGAGACCACGGACCTGCCCGCCATGCGTGGCGACGGCCGGCGCCCCTCGGAGACGCCCGATGTTCCGGAGTATCTGGACTGGGATCTGTGGCTCGGGCCCGCGCCGCGCCGGCCTTATCATCCGACTTACGCGCCCGGCCGTTGGCGCGGCTGGTGGGAGTTTGGAAATGGGGCCGTGGGCGACATGGCGGTCCACCTCTTGAACCCCGCGAACTGGGCCTTGCGGCTCGGCCCGCCCGAGAGCGTGGAGCCCATCCGGGAGAAAGGCATGACGGAGGAGGGAGCGCCGGAGTCGTCCGTCATCCGCTACAACTTCCCCGCCCGGGCCAGCATGCGCCCCGTGACCGTCTATTGGTACGATGGCGACGAGAAGCCCGAGGCGCCTCCCGGCGTGCCCCAAGCGGAGATCGACGGGCAGCGCCGGAGCTCCTTGTACGTTGGGACGAAGGGCGTGCTCATGGGCTACGACCGGGATCCCGCGCGGACCGTGTTGTATCCGGAGGCGTTGCGGGAAGAATACGAGGACGGGCCGCCCCAACTGCTGCCCCGTTCGCCGGGCCATTTCCAGGAATTCATCCAGGCGTGCAAGGGCGGGCCGGAACCCATGGCCAACTTCGATTACGCCGCGCCCTACACGCAGATGGTCTTGTTGGGCAACGTGGCGCTCCGGACGGGCGGAGCCATCGAGTGGGACGGCCAGCGCGTGACGAACTCCGGAAGGGCCAACGCCTTTCTCCACCGGGAGTACCGGGACGGCTGGAGCTTGGAGACGTAAGCGCCCCGGCGCCCGGCGATTCCTCCTCAGGGTTCGGGCCAGTCCAAGTGCTCGTGGAGGAACGCGTAGGTCCCTTCCCGGCGCATCGCGTGGCCGCCGTGGAAATACTCGATGGCCGTGCGCTCGGGGAGGCCGAGCATGGCGTAGAGGCGGCGGACCTTGGCGTACTCATGGGCTGTCCAGCGGTCTTGGGCCACGTGATCGTAATGGCCCCGCTCGACCATGAAGGGCCGGGGGAAGATGAGGGCCGCCATCTCCGCGTGGTCGAAGGTGTGGCCGAGATTAAAGTCGAAGGTCTCCCATTCGATGGTGTGCATGAAGGAGGCGGGGGCGTCCACGCCGGCCACCTTACGCGTCCATTGATTGAAGTCGCCCGAACAGATCGACAGGGCGTAGCCTTCCAATGCCGCCGGAACGCGCAGGGCGGAGCGGCCGCCGTAGCTGAGCCCGTAGAAGCCGATGCGCTCCCCATCCACGAAATCCAGCGTGTTGAGCCAGCGCAGGATCTGGTCATGCTGGGGGATGATGAAGGAGAAGAGGGAGGCGCCAAGGGCGTTGGCTTTCCGGTCCAGCCAGCGGTAGCGATCCTCGCCCCGGTACAAATTGTGGGGCACGAACACCACGAAGCCGCGCTCGGCCAGCTCCGCCGCCACGTTCCCATAGGCGGGACGGTCCCCGTCGATGAGGCCTTCGGGAAGGCCGTTGCGCCCGTGCTGCGTCACCACCACGGGCCTGCGGGTCCCCGGCTCGATGTCCCGGGGAACGAGAAGGACGCCCCAGGCCACAAGGTCTTCGAATACGTCAAGGACCACGTCATGGCCGGTCCAGTGCGGCGTGTCGTGGGTCTTTCGTGTGCGCGGGTTGAGCGGCAGTCTTTCGGTCTGGAATTCGCCCATGGCCACTTCTCGGAAGTAGGTCCTATACCACGCCGACGCCTCGGCGAAGGGCTCGTGGGGAAGGGTGGGATGCTCCGGCTCCGTGCTCCATGTCGTGTCGGCGAGCTCCGGCAGGATCTCATGGGTGAAGAACGTTTCGCGGACACGGTGAGAGCGCCGCACGAGTTGCTGCACATGCCCTTGAATCCCGAGAACATGGCGGAGGTGGCGCTCGGCGGGATCAAAGGCCTCGCGGCGGTCCGCCAAGGGCGTGTCCAACGCGGCCGTGGCCCCGAAGGCGGGGGCGTCGACGCCCAAGCCCTCGGCGAAGGCGTTGAGCGCCTCCGTTGACCCAGGGCCAGTGGACTCGCCGTTGCCGCCATGGACGAGGATGGGTTCCGGGAAATCCGGCGGAACCAGTGTGGCAATGCGGCCGAATTCAGCGGAAACCCCAGCGAATTCCGGAGAAGTCAGATCGCCCTTGTGCCCAGTGACCTCCGGACCCGGGCTGTGCTCGATGACCAGGGGCCGGGGCGCTATCAGGGAAGCCAGCTCCGCGTCGCCAAACGTGCGGGTGAATCCCCAGATGTTGCGGTAGATGGGTTCGGTCCACAGGGCCTCACGCGAATCGAAATAGCCGCTGACCAAGGCGGCGCCAAGCTCCGTGCCCACCGCCGCGGCGTGCAGCGCGATGAGGCCGCCCTCCCCGTATCCCGCCACGCCCACCTGGGCGCCGGGACCGGCCTCCGCCCGCAGCCACGCCGCCGCCGCCAGCACGATCTGAATCTCGTAGCCAATGACATGCCGGCCCATGTGGAACGCCTGGCGGTAGAGCCATTCCCGGTGGGTCTGGTCCGATTGTTCCGTGCGCCCCACGGCCTCGGGCGGAACGCCCACGGCCTCCGGATCGAGGGGGCGGCGATCCGCGAGCACCGGGACGGCGATCAGGAAACCGCGCTCCGCCAGCCTCCGGCCCATCTGCCGCGCGGGATCGAGGGCGGCCGTGAGCCCCATGACGTCCTCGGGCGTTTGGTCCGCATCGGGCAAGGCCACGGCGTAGCCAGCGGGTTCGGAGTGGGGGACGGCCAGCAATCCTTCGCCCCACACGCCCTCCAGAACGGGCCAGCGCGCTTGCCAGATCGTGTAGCCGTCATGTTCCGCCACCACGCCAGGGGCGTCGCCCGCGCCAAAGCGCTCCATCGCCGCAGGCAGCCGTTCATCCACCACGCCAAGGATCTCCCGGAGCCGTTCCCGGCTTGGCGCCACGGACACCTCGTAGGCCTCCGGCCCGTTGGCCAGATCCCGGCTCCAGAAGGTCTCGCGCTTGTCCCTTGCCGCGGCGAGTTTGCCTTCCACGAAGCGGTGCGCGCCGTCCATCAGGCGGTCGGCCATGTCCGCGTGGGCCTGCTCTGGCCATTCCAGGGGCGCCGCGCCGGGCAACGGGTCCGGCGCGCTCTCGGTCGCCGCGGGGCTGCCCGCGGCGATGGCCGTCACGGCCAAAACCAACACCAACACTGCAAACCTTGGGGTCATGGAGGTTCTCCGATGAGCGCTTGCCATCATTTCGCTGGCCGCCGGTTGTTTGGTCTATTGCCGCGTCAGCACGGCCGCCCACGGTCCATCGCCCGGCGCCGACAGCTCCACGGCCGCGCCGCCGGATACGCTGTCTTCGCCGGTCCATTCGGATTCCAGGATGTTCAGCCACCGGAGGGCGTACGCTCCATCGGACTCCGCGAGATCGATCTGCGCCGTCCCGCCATCGGTGAAGTACACCGCGTACTGTTCGCCGGGAAGGGTGGCGCAGTAGGCTTCGTCGGGCCCGCGATCCGCCAACAGGCCATTGTCTGGCTCCGCCCCGAAGATGTCGAAGGTATCTTGAAGCATCCGCGCGCTCCGGATGTGGGTCTGGGCGAGTTCATTGAGTCCCGCGCCGGTGAAGTCTGGGCGGATGGGCCGGTGGAACCGGGCCGAGGCCAGGCCGCCCATGACGTTGCGCCAGAATTTGCGCATTCCTTCCTCAACGCCGCCCCCATGGCGTTCGCCGCCGTAGATCTTCACGCTGTTCACGGGGCGCGGCGGATCCGCCACCAGCTCCCGAGCGGCCTGCATGTTGTCCCAGTGGGTCTGGCCCGTCTGATGATTGTTCTGAGAGATATCCACGTAGGAGTAGAGGTCCGGGTGGTCGAAGGTGTGGCGGTGCATGGGATTGGCCAGATCGT
>SLHB01000252.1 GCA_007136375.1 Candidatus Hydrogenedentota bacterium | reverse complement strand
GTGTGGACCGAGGGCGACCCCTACGATCCCCCCACTCGCCGCGAACCCGGACTCGAGGTTCCGCTGGACGTGCAACGGCGGCCGAAGGTGTTCATGCGCTATCCCGGCGACATCGTCATGGAGCTGGGCGACGCGCCTTTGTGGGGCGGCCGCTTCATCGGCGAGGAGGGCGAGATCACCATTGAGCGAGGCGCGTTCACGGCGGACCCGCCGGAACTCGCGGAAGACCCGCTCGAAAGTCCCGAAATCGAACTCGAACGGAGCGAACACCACTACCGGAATTGGCTCGAATGCATCCGGACCCGCGAAGATCCGATCGCCCATGTGGAAGTCGGACACCGTTCGGCGACTGTGTGTCACCTCGCGAACATTGCGCGGTTCGTGAGCGAAGTGACGGGCGAAACCGGCGAACGCCTCAAGTGGGATCCGGAGAAGGAAGAATTCACGAACAGTCAATGGGGCAACCACTTTCTTGACCGGCCACGGCGCGCCGCCTACGACTTTCCGAATCCGCTCTGAGAACGCGCGGAGGCGTTCCGTTTCCTGGAATAGGGAGCGCCCACGCTCCTTAAACCGCGAACTACGATCATGGTGAGAGGCCATAGGGAGGATACAGCTATGACAGCGATGTCTCGGCGACAGTTCTTTATGACGGCGGGCGCTGGTGCGGCCGCGGCGGGCGCCGCGTGGCGGCTTCACCCGCGTTCATCTATGGCGGAGGCGGCCACGGACGACCACGGCGGCTTCCGCATGTCGATTCAAACCAACATCCTCAACGCCTATACTCAAGACCTCGAAGAAATCATCGCCCACACGGCGGATCTGGAAATCCCTTTGGCGGAATTTCCAGATTGGCACTACGAGCTCACCCTCGACGAAGATCGGATAGCGGAAGTTCAAGCGATGCTCGGCGATCACGGCGTCGAGATGGCCGCGTACTTCCTCGGCGAAATCGAGGAAGACAGTGAAGACGCGCTCCGTCCGGTTTTCGAGTTCGCGCGGCTCAACGGCGCCTCTGTGCTGATAGGTCAGCCCACCGAAGCGTCCTTTCCCATCCTCCACGCCCTCGTGCGCGAGTACACGGAGATGCGCGTCGCCATCCACAACTATGGCCCCGGCCATCGCTTCGACCTGACCGAGGATATGCTCACGGCGGCCGCTCCCTGGGACTGGCGCATCGGCTATTGCCTGGACACGGGGCACCTCATGCGCTCGGGCGAGAATCCCGTGGAAGCGGTGCGGCGGATGGGAAGCCGGTTGTATGGCCTGCACCTTCGGGAGCACGCCGAGATCACGCGGAACCCGGATCTCCCCGAAACCATCGTGGGCGAGGGGGCGCTGGATCTGGAAGGTCTGTGCGAAGCCTTGCGGGATGTGCAATTCACGGGTCCGCTCTCGCTGGAAATCTACTACAACCCGGCAGAGCCTCTCGACGCGATTCGGCGGAGCATGGCGAACTTCCTCGAAGCCGCTCGGGCCACGGCGTGACGCCGGAAAGGCTGGCCGGTCCAGAGCGCCGCCCGCTTACGACGCGTGAGGCGCCCAAGGAAATGCCGGCGGTCCACGAACCTTGGCGGCGCCAATGGAAGGCACGCGTCATGGAGGAGTTGGGCGGTTACCCTTTCCGCCCGGCATGGTGGCTGCGCAATCGCCACGCGCAGACCGTCTTCGGCGCCTTGCTCCGGCGGCCACCGCGCATCCGGCGGACCCGGGAAACATGGGAAACCCCGGACGGCGATGCGGTGCGGCTCCACTTCGCGCCGGACCCAGATGTCCGCGCGCCCTTTCTCTTGATTCTGCACGGCCTTGAGGGCTCCGCCGATTCCAATTACGCGCCGGGGCTCCAAGGCCTGTTCGGCCGGGCGGGGTGGGGTTCGGCCGTCCTGGAGTTCCGTTCCTGCGGCGGGGTTATGAACAAGACGCCCCGCCTCTACCACAGCGGCGCGACGGAAGACTTGGCCTTCGCCGTAGACCGGCTCCAGCGTCGCTTTCCCACGCGGCCGCTGTACGTGGCCGGCATGTCTCTGGGCGGGAACGTTCTCCTCAAATGGTTGGGCGAAGCGCCAGAGGCCGTTCCGGCGGCGGTGCGGGGCGCGGCCGCGATTTGTCCGCCCTTCGACCTCACCGTCGCCGGGCCTCACATCGACCGCGCGTGGGGCGGGCTATACGCCCGCTGGTTTCTCCGGTCCCTGATTCCGAAGGCCATCGAAAAGGAGCGGCAGTTCCCCGGTTGCCTTGACGCGGAGCGTGTCCGCGCCTGCCGGAGCTTCATGGCGTTCGACAACCACGCCACCGCGCCCTTGCACGGATTCCGGGACGTCCACGATTATTGGAGCCGCGCTAGCTGCGGGCAGTATCTTCCGGGTATCCGCGTCCCCACCCTATTGGTCGCGTCGGCGGATGATCCCTTCAATCCGGCGTCCACCTTGCCCAAAGCGGCTGTGCGGGATTCAGCCTATCTTCACCCCCTGTTTACAACGCACGGCGGTCATGGCGGATTCGTTCATGGCCCCGCGCCGTGGCGCCCGCGCTACTGGGCCGAAGAACAGACACTGCGCTTTTGCCAGGCATGCGAGGCGTTGCGCCGGGACAGCGGCGTTCCCCTTCCGGCACGGGATCCTTACTCCTCCTCGCCGTAAGGCTCGGCGATTCCCGCCTCAATCAGGTAGCGCGCGCCCGCTTCGTAGTTCAGCATATACTCCGTCGCATCGTTCACGGCGTCTTCCCACCGCGACGCAACGTCTCCGGAGTCCCGTTCGGCCACGGCGTCATGAATGGCCTTTCGCACCGCATCCGTGAGCCCCGGATCGGCCTCATAGACCGCCAGGCTTTCCGCCGCATCATCCTTCAAGGCCCACACCGCCATGGGCGGCTCCGCTCCCTCCCAGGGCGCCCCCTGCTCCTCGGCCCACGCTTTCCAGTACGGCGCGCCGAAATCGATGATCTCCGTCTCGCCGTTAGGATGGTTTCGTTCAATCCAAAGGTAGTACTCATGCTCCTCGGCCTTGTCGGGCTCAGCCCGCCGGCCAAAAGGCGTTCCTCCCGCCAGCACCGTAATGGAGCCCGCCACGGGATGATACGTTTGCGCGCGGGTGAACTGAAGAAAAAAAGCGCCGATGGTGTTGATGGGCGCGATGTGCGTGATGGAGGGCATCATGAACTGAGAAACGGCGTGGTGGATGGCCATGCCGACGATGTCTTTCGTCTCGGAATCGGGCAATTCGGGATCCATGGAAGCTCCTGTGGCTTTCGTGTGACAAGTGGACGGGGCTGTCAAGCCCCCTTGGACTTAGAGGCGCCGCATGATACCTGGCTTAACGCCGCCAGCGCCAATCCGGGCGTTCACCGCGGGAGGCGTTCTGACCGTCTGGACGCGCGGGCTCCTGGCTAGAACTCGAGGTAAACGACGGCGGAGCGGTCCGGTTCACCGCCCGCGGGCCAGACGTTGCCGCCGGCAAGGGAGAGCGACGCGAATGTCTCGTTGCTGAGCCCGTGAGTGAGAACTTCCAAGCGATCATCGAAGACCTGAATCTCCCGGTATTCCACGGGGTACTCCACGAGGGCTCCGGTCACGACTTGGGTCAACTGGCGGTGGGTCACGATGTAATGCTGATGACTGTGTCCCGAAAGGAGCATTTTGACTTGCGGGTGTTCCTGAAACAACTCCAGGAGCAGTTCGCTGTTCGAGAGGGTTCCGGGCGTCCGCCGCTCCGGATGGGCGAGCCGGTCCGGCAGCGACGCGACGGGGTAATGAAGGGCGACCACCGTGGGCTCGTGGCTATAGGCGTTGAGATCGTCTTCGAGCCAGCCAAGTTGATGGGGCGGCAAGGCCCATCTCGCGGTCTCCTTGCCGTCTTCGAGAAACGGACACAGGGCGCCGTCCTCCCACTCCCACCATGGATCGAGCACAACGAAATGGAGGCCCTTATGGGTGAAGGAGTACACCGTATCGGCCACAGGGAGATGGGCGCTGAACGCTTCGACGAACCACTCCCGGGACCGTTCGTGCCGGAAGTCCGCGTCGCCGCCCACGGGAAAATAGGGGGCTTCCAGGAGGTCCAGCAAGTCGCGGGCGGCGAAAATCGCGTCGCGGCTATGGTGACTGGCCAAGTCGCCGGTGGCGAGGATGAAGTCTGGCTCGATGTCGCGGATGTCCTTACGGAGACATTGCATGATGTCCGGCATGTGGGCGTGCAGCCTGGCGTTGACGCCCCCCTCGGAGCTGCCTTGTCCCAAATGCGGATCGGTCAGGTGTAAAAATCGCCACATAGCTGCCCTTATTGTCCCCGCCCGTGGAAGGGACTGAAACGGTGTGTTGACCCGCCGCGCGATCGGGCGCATGATTCCAGCCGTTCGAACGCAGAAGGCCTTTGTCGGGGTGTTCGCGTTGTGTTCGCAGTGTGTTGTTGGGAGAGCGAGGCCTTGTGCGCACGGCCCGCGCCATGGTTCGGTCAGCCGGTCAGGTGCTTAGGATACAGTCCCCCGATAGGCCGCCTGGGCCGATGCTTAGAAAGAGAACCCTACTCGATTCCGAGACGCTTCATGGCCCGCCACAGGGTGGTCCGTCCGACGCCAAGCAACTCGGCCGCGTGGCTCCGGTTGTTCTTCGTGCGGCGCAAGGCGGCCCTGATGACCTCGGGGCTCAGCTCTGGCGCCGACTGGCGGTTGCGCGCCGTTAGCACATCCTCTGGCAGGGCCGCCATGCCGATGGGTTCGTCCCCGCTGGTCATGACCGCGGCATGCTCGACCACGTTTCGGAGTTGACGGATGTTGCCGGGCCAAGCGCAGTCGAGGAGAGCCTGTTCCGCCTCCACGCTGAACGCAAGGCCAGCCCGGCCGTGGCGCTTGCCAAAACGCTCTAGAAATCCCCGCGCGAGTTGGAGCACGTCGTGGCCCCGTTCGCGGAGGGGCGGGAGATCCAACCGGTTCATCGTTAGGGCGTAGTACAGATCTTCCCGCAGCACGCCCTCGCCGAGCAGTTGCTCCGGCTCCCGCTGTGTGGCCGCGATGACCCGCGCGTTGAAGCCGTCCTCTCCCGGACCGCTGTCCAAGAGGTCCACCAGACGCTTCTGCGCCTGAGGGCTTAGGTGGGCCACTTCATCCAAATACAGGACGCCCTCCTCTGCTTCTTCAATGGCCGGGGCCGCGCTTCCCGGAAGGGCGTCGCCGCCCGTGTCCCCCATGATGTCTCTATCGAGCAGTTTGCCGGCCCGGCTTTCGCAATCCACGGCGACAAAGGGTCCTTGGCCGCGCTTGCTCGACTGATGGATGGCTTTGGCCAAGGTCTTTCGGCCCGTGCCGTGTTCGCCGACGCAGAGGACGGGCACATCGCTTGCGGCCAACTGCCGCGCCCGTTCTATCGTCTCCGCCATGGCGGCGGAGCCCGCGACCAGGTCGTCCAAGGCGAGATCGCGCTGCAGCCGCCGGCTCATCTCACTCAAAGCGCGCTGGGCCCGGCGCGCCGCGCGTTGGGCGTTGTCCACGAGGGCGTCCCGCCGCGCGAACTCTTCCTCCAATGGCTCCATGCGAAACGCTGCGCGGATCCAGTCCGCAATGCCGTCCCATTCGTGATCCAACCGGCTCACGAACCGGCACGCGTCCGCGCCAAACCCGGCGCAGGCGGTCTCCACGGTTACGACGCGCCGTCCCACCAACTCGCTCACGTGGCCGGACAGGTAGCCCGCCGTATGCCAGCACCCCTCGCAGGGCGTCTCCTCGAAGGCCATTCGGTGCACCCGCGCCTCGGCGGAGTTTGCCATCGCCAATTCGCGGTAAAGCGTTTCTGATTCCAAGTCAAACTCGAACCGCACGGCCTCGGCGCGAAAACGCCCTTCCAGTTGCTTGAACACAGGACCCGCCTGAAGCGCCAGCCGAACGTTCTGTTCGAAGGCGGCGAGATGGCGGGAGGCGTCCCGCCGGCCAGCCTCGAACCCCGCGCGAAAGGCGAGGGCCCGGGCGCGCTCCAGCCCTAACAGGTGGACCGCCTGCCTCCGTTCAACCGCCCGGGCTTCCAGGTCCTCAAAAACGCCTGTCCGTTCGAGCAACGCGAGGCGCCCATCCCGGGGACGGGATTCGATCCAGTGGTTCCGATCGCTATCCACGTAATGGGAGAGCACGGGCGGCAATTCGAGAAAGACTTGAGCGCTCAGCTTTGTGGGGCGCATGGTAACCTGCCTTTTGGGTGAAAGTTGGGCGGGATGATAGCGCAACGGCTCCCGAAAAGCAAGCGTTTCACAAGAAACACCCTGTCTTGCCCTGTGTCAAGCGTTTTCCGTGAAACAATCCGCGTTCACAGGGAGCGTTCGATCACGTCGCAGGGTTATGCTCGCGCTTGTGGCGGCGCCACATGAAATAGCCAATCACAACCCCTGTGAGAACAAAGAGCAGACTAAAAACCTGCTGGTCCGACAATGCGGCGCCGAAGTGAGCGGGATTGTGGTCTCCCCGGAAGAACTCCAAGATGAACCTGAGAATCCCGTAGCCCACGAAGTACGCGGGCAAGGCCACACCAGGAAACGGGCGCCGCCGCGCTACGAGCCAGACCAGCGCGGAGAGCGCCAGGAGCGCCCCAAAGCTGTAGAGCTGGGAAGGATGCACGGGAAGGGACCACAAGTCGCCCACGTCAATGAGGCTTTGCCGCAAATGGTCCAGATACGCCGGACTGCCCTGGGGAGAGACAGACAGATCTTCGGGAATGCGTGGGAAGCGCACGGCCAAGGCGGATTCGGACACCCTGCCGTAGCAGCAACCGTTGAGGAAGCAGCCCAGGCGTCCGATGGCGTGTCCCAGGGGCACAATGGGTATTAGCACGTCGCAAAAGTTCCGGAAACTTACGCCATGTTTGCGGCAATAGAGATAGATGAACAACAGGACGGGCGGAACAGCCCCTTGGAACACCAGTCCGCCGCGCCAAATCGCGATCCACCCAATGGGATCGGACCAGGAGTAGTTGTGCGGAAACATAGCGATGTGAAGCACGCGGGTCCCCGCGATTCCGACGATTAGCCCCCAAAACGCAATATTGTTGAAGAATTCAGCGCTGATGTTGTAGCGCTTTCCTCCTTGTATGGACAGCGCCAGCGCGGTAACGAAAGCTATTGCAATCATTACCCCGTAAGAATTCAATGTGATAGGGCCAAGCTCAATCAGGGTGGGGTGCACTCGCTTGCTCCTGTTGCCGCTTTCGCTCCATGCGATGCCAACAGATGATGAGCAGCACAACGCCCACGCAGATGGCGGAATCAGCTACGTTAAACGCGGGATAACGTTTCCATGGGAAATCGAAGGGAACGAAATGAAAATGGACTTGAATGAAGTCTGTAACCGACCCGAGGCGGAACCGGTCTATGAGATTTCCGACGGCGCCGCCCAGAATCATGCCGTAGGCGAGAATTTGAAACCGGCTTGCTGGATCGAGGTGGCGGAAGAGGTACAGCAGGACGAGCGTCGCGGCTATGGGCGCCACGTAGCCCACGGCCGGATAGTCCCGGAACATCCCGCCAACCAGGCCGGTATTGCGTTCATGGGTTAGGAAGATAAACTCCTCTTCCCGTCCCACGAAGGTGACGCTCCCTTGGGGAATGGTCCGTATGATGTACTCTTTGGTAATCTGGTCCACCGCCACGATCACGAGAAACGTGGCGAATAGCCAAAGCAGTTGGCGCCGGCGCGTTTCGGTCACATGCAAGCCTATAGGACACCGTCCCGCTCAAGCTTCGACTGGCACTCCACGCAGAAGCGCGCCGAAGGGAAGACTTCGAGCCGTTTCTTGGGGATCTCCTTGTTGCAGCCTTCACAAACTCCGTAGGTCCCCTCGTTGATCCGGTTCAGGGCGTCATCGATTTCGCGAAGCCAATCACTTTCGCCGCTAGCGATATTCAGCGCCGTCTCGCGTTCAAAGTTATCGGTCCCAACCTCTGCGTAGGCGGTGATGTCGGCGGAATTGTTGTCCTTGCCGGACTCGTACAGGTTCGACTCTTCGATCTTGCGAATTCCGTTGATAAGGCGCTGTTGTTCGGCTAGCAGGAGTTTTTCGAACTTTTTTGCCTCGCGCTTGTTCATACTGCAATGCCTCCGAGCTGTGCTACGCAGCGTTCGCAGATCTCCGGGTGCTCCGGAATCTGGCCGACCGATTCCTTATAATTCCAGCAGCGGGCGCACTTCTGTCCCGCCGCGCGCTCCACCTTCACCAGAAGCCCGTCTTCCGCTTCCCGGGCATGGTCCGACACAGGCGTCACCACGCACTGAGACACGATGAACACCCAGGGCAGTTGGGCTTCCGTCCGGGCCAACACGCCAGCGACCTCCTCGCTTCCCGGCGTCAGCGTAACCGCCGCCTCCAGGGAGTTGCCGATCACCTTTTCTCGCCGCGCTTCTTCCAACGCCTTGGATACTGCGCTCCGCAGCTCCAAGAGCGCGTTCCACGTCTCCAACACTTCTCCGCGGAGGAAGCACTCCTCGCGGACCGGAGGGAACTCCGCCAGGTGCACGCTCTCGAAGGGGCGCAGATGATCAGGAAGATATTGCCAGGCCTCGTCGCAGGTATAGGGGATAATGGGCGCGAGGAGGCGCAGGAGATCCCCCAGGATTTCGGCCATCACGGTCTGGGCGGCCCGGCGCTCCCGGGAGCTTTCCGCAAAGGTGTACAAGCGATCCTTGAGGATGTCGAGATAGAAGGAGCTCAACTCCACCGCGCAGAAATTGTGGACGCGATGAAAAACCTGATGAAAATCAAAAGCTGCGTAGTGCCGCAGGGCGTGCTGTTTCGTCAACTGTAATTGATGGAGCGCCCAGCGGTCGACATCTTCCAGGTCATCGTGATCGACAGCGCCGTTTTCGGGAAAGTCCGCGAGATTCCCCAGAATGTAGCGGAACGTATTCCGGATGCGCCGGTACGCGTCCTGCATATACTTCATGATCTGGACGGAGATCCGGACGTCTTGCCGGTAGTTTTCCGACGCGATCCACAGGCGCGTTACATCCGCTCCGTACTGAGCCATGAGATCGTCGAGACTGAAAGAGTCGCCGAGTTTCTTGCTCAGTTTCCTCCCTTCCACATCAATGACGTACCCTGTCGTCAGCACGGTCCGATACGGGGGCGCGCCCCGCGTCGCCACGGCCGGAATGAGGCTGCTCTGGAACCAGCCCCGGTGCTGGTCGCTGCCCTCCAGATACATGTCCACGGGCCAACCAAGCTCGGGGTTGGGTTCGCACACCGCGCGATGGCTCACGCCAGAATCAAACCAGACGTCGAGAATGTCCGTCTCCTTCTCAAAGCCGCCGTGGCCGCAATGGGCGCATACAGTCCCCGGCGGAAGCAGTTCTTCCGCTGGCGCGTCGAACCACCGGTCAATGCCATCGTCGGCGGACAACGCAAGCTCCTCTATCCCCTGGAAGCTTTCGGAAGTTCCATGAGGCTCCCGGCACTCCTTGCAATAGAAGATGGGAATCGGCACGCCCCACGTGCGCTGGCGGCTGATGCACCAGTCCGGCCGCTGCGCGACCATGGCGCCGATACGCTCCCGCCCCCAAGCGGGAATCCACTCGGCCTGCCCGATGGCCTCCAGGGACTTCTCGCGAAGATTCTCGTGATCCATCGCGATGAACCACTGGGGCGTCGCGCGATAGATGACGGGATTCGAGCAGCGCCAGCAGTGGGCGTAGCTGTGGCTGTAGTCCGACACATCCATCAACGCGCCGCTCGCGCGGAGGCTCTCGATAATGCGTTTGTTGCCTTCCGTAACGAATAAGCCTTCGTAGCCGGGCGCCTCAGAGGTGAACCGCCCTTCCCCGTCCACGGGCGACAGGGGCTCAATCCCATACTTTCCGGCGGCCACATAGTCTTCTTGTCCGTGGCCCGGCGCTGTGTGTACGCAGCCCGTGCCCGCGTCCAGCGTGACGTGATCCCCCAGGATGATGGGACATTCCCGATCCGGATAGAGGACATGCCGGTACGTGCAACCCTCGAGACCCGCGCCCCGGAAAACGCCCACGCGTTCATAGGAGGTGACGCCGCAAGCTTCCAGAGCGTGCGGGGCGAGGCCCGACGCCATGATGAGGATTTCGCCTTCGACGCGAAGGGCAACGTACTCCAGATCCGGGTGAAGGCAGATGGCGAGGTTTCCCGGCAGCGTCCATGGCGTGGTGGTCCAGATGACGAAGGACACCGGCCCTTCGAGATCGGCCACTGGCTTGGCCGCGGGAAACTTGACGTAGATCGCCGGGGAAACGTGATCGTGATACTCCACCTCGGCCTCGGCCAACGCGGTCTGACAAGAGGGGCACCAGTAGATGGGCTTCAAGCCCCGGTAGACCCAGCCGCCTTCGTACATCTCCGCGAACACGCGGATGATGGTCGCCACGTAGCTGGGGCTCAGCGTGAGATACGGACGATCCCATTGCCCCGTCACGCCCAAACGCTTGAACCCTTCACGATGGCGGCCGACATAACGCAATGCGAAAGCGCGGCAATGCTGGCGCACTTCCGTCTTGCTAAGGGTCTTGGCTTCCTCGCCAAGTTCTGTCACGACCTTGTGCTCGATGGGCAGGCCATGACAATCCCAACCCGGCAGATAAGGCGCGTTGTAGCCGGCCATCTGTTTGGACTTGACCACGAAGTCCTTTAGAATCTTGTTCAACGCATGACCGGCGTGGAGTTCACCGTTGGCGTACGGCGGGCCGTCATGGAGCACGTAGCGCGGCCGGCCCGCCGCCGTGGCGCGCATCTTTTCGTATAGCCTAATGCTTTCCCAATGGGCGAGCATCTCCGGTTCGCGCTTCGTGAGGTTCGCCCGCATGGGAAAACTGGTCTTGGGAAGGTTTACTGTTTCACGATAATCCATGCCGTCGCCGATCTAAAAAACGGATTACAATGGAATCCGCAAGGTGTTGTGACTGCCGCTGCAAGAAAAATAGGCCAAATTGTGCCGGAAGCTAACACAAATTTCCAGAAAAAGTCAAGGTTTGAAGCGACGCGCGGGAGTTTT
>SLHB01000453.1 GCA_007136375.1 Candidatus Hydrogenedentota bacterium | reverse complement strand
TCCGCGACACGAACCACATGGTCTATGGCACCGACGAGCACTGGCGTTACACGCCCCTCATCGCGGAGCCCATCATCATCGGGGACAACTGCATGATCGGCAGCCGGTGCTACATCATGCCGGGCGTGACCATCGGCGACGGCGCTGCGATTCACGCCGGCAGCATCGTGACCAAGAACGTCGGGGCCTACGAGATCTGGGCCGGCGCGCCTGCCCGCCGGGTGGCCCACCGCACGGAAAACGTGCCCGAGTCCAAGCAGCGTCTCTTCGACGAATTGGTCGCGCGCCAGGGCATCCTCAAGGATCGTTACATGGACGTGACGGGCCGCAAGAAGGCCGCGCCGCCCAGTGGCGAGGATTTGCTGTAATGGCGATCAAGGCCATAACCTTCGATTTCTGGCGCACTCTCTTCCGTGACGCCCACGGAGAGAAGCGCCGCGCCCTCCGGGCCGAAGCCTTGAGCGCCGCCACCGGAAAATCCGCCGATGAAGCCGCCGCCGCCCTGGAGGCCGTCAACGCCGTGTTCCAGCAGCACCACGTGGAGCACATGGCCACGCTCTACCCTATGGACGCGGTTCGTCTGACCTGTGATCGCCTGAACGTCGACCTTCCCGCCGAAGACGCGGCGCGCATGGCCGACATCTTCGCCATGGCCATCGTCCAGCACTCGCCCGTCCCCATCGAGGGCGCCCTGGAAGCCGTCCAGACCGCGGCCGCCCACCGGCCCGTGGGGCTCGTGTCCGACGCGGGGTTGAGTCCCGGCCGGGCGTTGCGCGTTTTGCTGGACCGCCACGGGTTCACGCCACACTTCACCACCATGGCCTTCTCCGATGAAGTGGGAGTCGCTAAACCCCAAGCCCCCATGTTCGAAACCGCGGCCCGGGGCCTTGGCGTGGCGCCGCGGGAGCTCCTTCACATCGGCGATCTAGAGTACACAGACATCGTGGGCGCGAAAGCCGTGGGCGCCGTGGCCGTGCTCTTTGCCGGTGACAACACGCGCCATCTCGGCGCCACGGAAGCCGCCCATAGCTTTACGAACTGGGATGACTTCCGCGAAGCCCTCCCAGGCCTCCTCAACGGCGCCGCCTAGCTTCGGCGCCGGAGAAAAGGGCTTTCGCCGTCTCTCAGCGCGGCCAGCAGGACAGATAAAGAGGCTTGACAGGCCCGGCGGGAAAGCCGTATATCTGGAGACGTCCCAAGGGTTGACGGGCGCGCGGCGGCCGCCGGGAAAGGCCACGCGGGTCCCGTCGAACAAGCAAGCGAGGTTTCGTGCCTATGGCGCCGGCGAAACGCAAACCTGATCCGAAGCGGCGAGCGGCGTTCCTGGCCGAAGTGGAGCGTAACCGCGCCACCCGCCAACAAGGCTACCGCGAGCAGGCCTTGGCCCTGTTTCCTCATGTCTGCGCCCGCTGCGGACGGGAATTCTCCGGCCAGCGCCTCCGCGAGCTGACGGTCCACCACAAGGACCACAACCACTTGAACAACCCCGCCGACGGCAGCAACTGGGAGTTGCTGTGCCTGTACTGCCACGACCACGAGCACGAAAACGCGGCTGAAAGCGGCCACTATGGCGCCCTAGAACGCCACAGCGAAGGCTCCCTCGGCCACAACGCCTTCGGCGCCCTCAAGGATCTGCTGCCTCCGGAGCAGGATGGGGAAGGGGAAGGCCCTCGGCGGGAGTAGCGCGGGCCAATGGGTCACGCGCCGCGCTTGCCCCGGGTCTCGTCCCGGATCCATTGGACGAAGGCGTTGTCCCCCTCGGCGATGGGCCAAGCCACCACGCACGGACAGTCGTAGCTGTGGACTTCCCGCACCTTCGCGTTCAACGCGGCGAAATCCTCCCGGCTCGCCTTCGCTACCAAGGCGACTTCCTCCTCGTGCTGCACGCCGTCCCAGTAAAACACCGACGTAATGGGGCCCAGAATGTTCACGCACGCCGCCAGCCGCGCATCAATGAGCGCTTCGGCGATCTTGCGCGCCTCCGCGTCCGAGCCCGCCGTCATGTACACGGTTATCGCTTCGGTCATGGCTGCTCCTTCTGCTTGCGATTGGGGTAGGGACGATGGTTTGGGCGCCGCGCGCGCCCGCCGGCTACCGGTAGTCGGCGCTCTTGATGGTGGCGATGAAGAAGTCCTCGCGGATCCGGGGGCTATGCCAGCTTGCCCGGACCCGGATGGGGACGGTGTAGCGGGCGAAGGCGCCGTATTCCTCTACCGTGACCACGAAGGTGTGGAGGCCCTTGTCCGGCCCGCCCCGGTGCCGCGCCATGACGAGTTCGCGGACCGCGCCGGAGGGCTCCAGGGTGAGCGTGCCCGAAACAGGCCAGCCGTGAATCTCCCGGTAGAAGGTGATGCGCCCGTCGGGCTTGACGGACCATGCGGTCCCCGCCTGAGGCAACAGGGCGTGGGGGAACCACAGGAATTCGCCAACCGCCCGGGCGGCGGCGGACTGGCTCGCCTCGGGCCCGCTCGCCGAAACCTTCGGCAGGTACCGGAAGAGGTAGAAGCGGGTGAATCCCCCTTGCGCGCCGAAGCCGTCGGCCCCTTCCACGGTCCGGTTCGGCGCGAACGCCACGGAAGCCTCCCAAAGGAAGCCCTCGTTAGACAGGATCTCCGTGGCGGTGAAGGGCGCGAACCCACCCTCCGGTTTCGGGCGAAATTGCCCTTCCATCTCCAGAGTCACGGCGCTGGCGAAAGGCGTGTCCGGCGCGATGGCGTGGTTGAAGAACCGTTGCACTTCGCCGGGTTGATCGTGTACTAGGTCGGCGCTGTAGCGGCCCTCGACGGGCGGTTGCGCCTCGGCGGTCTGTTTCCGCACGCGCGCGACAAGGTTGTCATGGGCCGAGCGGCCCACGGCGAAGCCCGCCGCGACGGCGGCCACGATGGCTAGGGTGATGATCAGCGCGATAAACATGGGTTGTGCTCCCCCTTTGGTGTCGGATGGCGCGGGCCCGCTCCGTGAAGCCCCCCGGCCGCGCCGCCGAGCCGCGATTCTGCCCGCGGGAGTCAGGCCCACGGGCAGGGTTATGTGGTACACTTGCGGACGCAAGCGGAGTCACCATTATACTCTAGGCATTGGGGCGTGTCCCGCTCAACTTCTACGTATTCCGCCGGGACGGCCGCTCTGAACGATTTGGAGGTATTCGACCTATGAAACCGCGCGGCGCGTCCGGTTACAGTCTTGTGGAATTGGTCATCCTCTTTGTGGTTTTGTTCATCGCGTGCGGCTTTATCGCGGTCAATTGGACCCTATTCATGGGAAGTCCGCCGCAACCACGGGAAGAGACGGAGGAATACTCGGCGGCCCTCATCCGCATGGCGATCCAGCGCTACGCCGCCGAATCCCGCGAGATGGGGCGGGAACCCACCTATCCGTTGCGTCTGGACGGCGCTGATCCGGGCGCCAAGGCCGGCGCCGCCGAGCCCCTCTTCACCAATATCGTGCCCGATGGGATCCGTTCGTCCTGGGTTAAGATCGGCGCGAACCGCTACGTTTTTGGGAGCGGCGGCGCCGGGGATCGCCGGGACAAGGACGTCTATCACTACTCGCCTCACACGGGCCGCTTCGACAAGGGACCCGACCCGGAGGTTGGCGCGGCCCGCAGCGCGTAACCTCCGCCAGTTGATCGGGCTGACCTCCCCAATCGCCGGACAAGAACGCCATCGGAGGAACGGCAGCCCTCGCATGCCGGACAAATGCCGGCCGTACCCCTTCACCCGATGGGTGAAGGCCACTGTTCCTTCCCCCGGCGCGAGCATGAGACCTGACAAGGATGTCCGGTCAAGCTTAACCGGCGATTGGCTGACCTTCCTTTGGTGGCCCAGGGCGGCGTGGGCTTGGTAAGATGACGCCCGCGCGCAGAGGGGCGATACGCACGCCCTCCTGGCGCCGCGCAACTGGTTCCCCAAATCCTCGTAGCCCCCAACCCAAGGGATCGCCCCGTCAATGATGGAAGCCGCGTTACGCGACGCCATGCTCCGGACAGGCTGTTTCGCCACGCCGTTGGACGGCCTGCGCCAGCTTGGGGTGAAGGAACTGGAACTCTACACTGGACCCGGATGGGAGGTCCTGGCCTTGGACGCCAATGATTGGGCCGTCCTGGACAGCGCCGAGGCCGCTCAGGCCTACCGCGCCCATCTCGACGAACTCGGCCTCCGGGTCCGCGCCTTGCACACCGAGCTCGACTTCGGCGAAGGCGAACCCGCGGAGCATGCGGCCTGGCTGGCGGACGCGATTCGCCTTGCGGACACCCTCGGCGCCGCCTGCGTTCGTGTGGGCGGCCCCATGCGCCAGGACCGCCGTATGACCTTCGCGGACCGCCTGCGGATCCACGCGGAAGTGTTCAACGAGGCGGTGGCCGCGACGCCGGACCACGCCGCCGCGCTGGCGCTGGAAAACGCCGGGCCCCATCTGAACAATCCTGTCCTGCTTCTGAACATTTTGTTGGAGACGGACTCGGACCGGGTCGGATTGACGGTGGATCCCGGCAGTTTCTACGCGAACGGGGCCCCGTTGAGCGAAGTGTACGGCATTGTCCGGCTGTTGACGCCCTACACGCGCCATGTCCATGTGTCCAACGTCGCCTATCCCGCGAACGCCCGGGAGACCGCGCGGAGCCGCGGCTGGGAGTACAAGACCTACGTGGCGCCCGCGCCCGGCGGCGACTTGGATTACCGGCGCATCGCGGACATCCTCGGGGACGGCGGCTATCGCGGCGTGCTGTGCCTGGAGGAAGCCTATCTCAGCCGCCTGCCCGTGGAGGAGCACGCCGCCCTGCTGGAGCGGGACGCGGCCTGGCTCAAGGACATCCCCGGCCGGTCATGACCGACGCCGCTCAAACAAAGCCACCCCAAGAACGTCCAGAGCCGCCCGTCTTCAGTTGGGCGATCGCCGCCTGGATCGCCGTGGGAATCGGCCTCGTCATGGCCGCTGTCGCCGTGGGCCAGCACTTCGAGCTGAACCGCACCCTCCTCCTGGACCTGCAGGGCGCCCGCGTCGCCGGCGAGGCCGAGCCCATGGAAGGCGTGGACGGCGCCTACCGCATCCGGTACCGCCACCCCACCGGCGCCATCCATTCGCGGCGCTACGAGGGCGGCTTCGGAACGTGGCTGCGGCCTCATCCTCCCGAAGACGAGCCCCTCATCATGACCTACGTTCCCGAAACGCCGACCGAATTCCAACCCGCCAACATCTCCCGCTTGCCCAGCGCCTTGGCCCTGTCCCTTTTCGCCGTGGGCATGGCCTGCGTGTTGCGGGCCCGCCGGCGCATCCTTGTCTACGCCCGCGCCCGGGTTCAAGGCCCGCCTCCCGCCACCGGCGCAACGGACTGACGGCCGCGCCAATAGAAAAGCCGGCCCGGCCGTCCAGAGGGGGCGGCCGAACCGGCGTGGCAGGGTGGTCCGGGCTGTCAGAGCTGGGCCAAGGCCCGATTGTAGCGGCCGAAGATCCGGGCGCTGTCTTCCGTCATGGGAAAGCGGTCGCCGGGGTACCGCACGAACTCCACGTGACCGTCCAGGTACAGGACATTGCAGCCGCCAGGCGCGTGGGCGGGGTAGAGGCCCACGGTGGACGTGATGTGGTCCCACATGATCGGGACTTCGCTCGCGCTCGCGCTGCCCGCCGCGGGGTTGTTAATGTCCGTGATGAGGAAACGCTCGATCCCGTCCCGCAGTCGCGGCAACGTGTTGCCGCCGCCCGCTTGCGTGCCCGCGTGCTCGGGCGAAACAGTGAAGTCGCGGTCGCTGGCCGCGCCGAAGGACGCCGTATTCGCCTGAGCAAGTTCGCCCCAAGGGGTGCCGTAATACTCCTCCGTCTCCCAGCGTCCGGCGGGGCCGCTGCCTTCAAGGCCAACGCGCTCGAAACCGAGGATGTTGTGGTCGTCCATGATGAGCCAACCGGTGTAGTTGAAAGGCTCCTTCGTGATCTCCTGGGGCTGTATGACCCCGTCATTGTTGCCCCGGAGTTCGTCATACCGTTCCAAAGGGCTTTCCTGGGGTAGCCAAGAAGGGCACCAGACGACGTCGAAGTCAGTCAAGTAATCCGGCATCATCATCGGACCGTTGAACATGGTGTCTGGGCTGAGTTCGCCCCAGACATTGTAGATCTGCCGGGGCGGGAACATGCCGTTGCTCTCGTTGGCGTACATGTGCAGCGCGAAACCCATCTGCCGCAGGTTGTTCGCGCACGACGCCCGGCGGGCCGCTTCCCGCGCCCGGGACAACGCGGGCAGCAGAATGGCGGCCAAGATGCCGATGATGGCGATGACCACCAGCAGTTCAATGAGCGTGAACCCCCGCGTGTTCCGTGGCCCCTTGTGGCGGTGAAGCATGAATCAGGTCTCCTCGTCCTCGTGCCGGCCCCATGCTGACCAGAAATGGGGCCGGGTTCTTGTTTAGCTGGGCGCAATGTTGCTTGGTATGCTGAACAGTTAAGTATAGTATACAACCGCGCTGTCCCCCTGTCAACCCTCTCGCGCGCCGTGGGCCCGTACTGCGGCCATCACCTCGAAGACAGTACTGAAGGCGCGTCAACATCTCGCTTTCGAAGGGAGGGGGCCATTAGGTGGGCCCACGGGCGTAGGCCTCCGGAGGCGCGTGGGAACTGAAGGGTGCATTTCGGGATTAAACAGATTGGGAATGGCCACATACCCCTTATCATAATAAACCCGTGATGGCCAACAACGCGCTTGGGAGGGAGCCTTATGTGGATTGCAGCGGCGGCCGCGGGGTTGCTCGCCCTCGGCGCGGGACCCGTCATTAAAGAAGGGCAACTTGCGGGTCAATATCTCGCCCCGCCGCCCGAAACGTTTCCCCGGACCGCGGCGGACGTTTCGCCGGCCTATTCCGCCTTTGAACGGGATCACGAGAATTTCCGCCTCGTCTTCCTATGGGAAGACCGCGTTCTCATGGTGGCCGCCGACGCTCCGGCGATCCGCGGGGACGCCTGGGACGGGCTCCGGGAGCGCATGGTGGAGGCCAGACCCGAGCAATACGCCGGAGATCCCTTCCGGCTGCCCGCCCACCTGGAGGACGACGTGGGGGCCGCGGCGGACGTTTCCTCGGGAGACGTGTTCACGGCGTATTTCCCCGCCGGGGATATGTCCGCCGTCCACCATGTCACGGGTTACGCGGCGCGGGTCACGTTCGACGAGGACTTGTTCCGCGTATACGCCGTCCTCGAGGAGGCGCCAGAGGAAGCCGGGTCAAGCGGACCCGCCGGCTTCGCCGTTCCGGGCGAGCGTGGGGAGCTTTCGCCGTGGCCCATGGAAGAGGTTGCGGAAGGCGAGGAGGAACGCATTCTGCCCGTGGCGTGGCAGATGACGATCCGGGGCCAAAACCCGCCCGTGGAGCGGCGGGTGGCGGTCCAGGGCCAAGCCCCCTCCTTGACGTGGTCCCATTACGTTCCCGCCCAGGGCTTGGAAAGCGGGGGCTTTTATCTCAATGGCCTGTGGCTCGTGCAAAATCCGGGAGACCCCGTTCCCGAGACGCCGGAGTTTCAAATCATGACCCTGGCGCCTACAGAGTACCGAAACGACGCAATGGCGCCGGCGCCCATGGCGCCCCGGGACGGCGAGCCGCCCCGGGGAAAGGAACTGGCCGTCGAGCCCCACTGGTGGCCCATGGCCGGTCTGCGGACGGAAACCTATGTACTGCCCGCGGCCAAGAGCGGCGAAGGCCCGATGCTGTTCCTTTATTCGGCCTATTCCACAGCCTCTATGCGGTGGTCCAGGGTGAGGGAGACTTCGAAGGGACTGTGTTCAAGTTAGTGATATCGGCTCCGGCTTTCGCGGGATGCTAATAGCAGCACCCCGCGGCCGAACGGGCGCAAGTAGTACGCGCGATGTGGCTCGCTTTCGCAACCGTGGGTTTATTAACGCTTGTCGCCGAGCTCGTTATTGAACACGGACTCCTCGCCGGACAACATTCCGCGCCCCCGCCTCAGACCTTTTCCCGCGGCCCGCGGCCCCGTTTCGAGCCGTTTGCGCCTGTAGGGCGTGTGCTATACTTAACAGCAACGCCAATGGCCATTTACGGAGGATCGGCCCGTGGAAAGGGATGGATCCGGATCTGTCCGCGCCCTGGATCCCGGCGAGGCGCGCCTGCTCCACGTCATCATGGAAGGGACCGCCGCGGAAACGGGCGACGCGTTTTTCAAGGCCCTCGTGGAGAATCTTGCGGGGGCCTTGGAGGTGCAGGGCGCGTGGGTCAGCGAGTTCCTGCCCGTCGAACGGCGCCTGCGCGCCCACGCCTTCATTCTCGATGGGCAATGGGTCCCGGACTACGAGTACGGCCTTGCCGGCACGCCCTGCGAGACCGCCATCGAGAGCCGCGGCATGATCCATATCCCTGAGCGGGTCGTCGATCTATATCCCGGCGACCCAGACCTCGCCGCCCAAGGCGCGGTGAGCTATCTTGGCGCGCCCTTGCCTGGGGCGGACGGCGAGATTCTGGGGCACCTCGCGGTGATGGACCGCCGTCCCCTGGCGAGCTTGCCGCCCGTCCAAGCCGTGTTCCGCATCTTCGCGGCCCGGGCCGCCGCGGAAATGCGGCGTTTGCGGGCGGAGGCGGAAGCGCGGGTCCGGGAAGGGAAGCTAGCGCGCGTGATGAACAGCGCGATGGACGGCATCATCGAGCTGGACGCCGCCCTGTGCGTGACCTTCGCCAATCCCGCGGCGGAGCGCCTGTTCCGGCGCGGGGCCGGCGCGCTGGCTGGCGCGCCGATCGCCGGACTTCTCACGCCAGAAAGCGCGGACGCCTTCCGCCGGGCGGCGGCGGGGCTGAGCCTGCGGCCAGAGCGGCAGCGCTGGACATGCATGACCGAGGCCGTCGAAGGCCAAGGGGCCAGCGGGTCCACGTTTCCGATGGAAGCGGCCATCTCCATGAGCCCCAGCGGCGGGGTGGACCGCTACACCGTGGTCCTGCGCGACTTGCGCGAGAAGCGCGAGGCCCAGCGGCGCATCAACGTCCTATCCGAAGAGAAGGAGCGGCTTGCCGAAGCGCTGCGCGTCAGGGAGGCGAGCGGGGAAATCCTTGGGGAGAGCGCCGCCGCGCAAGGGGTCCTGCGGCAGATCGCCGAGGTCGCCCCGTCCAAGGCGGCCGTGCTGATCCTCGGCGAAACCGGCACGGGCAAGGAGTTGGCGGCCCGGGCCATCCACCGCGCGAGCCCCCGGAGCAGCGGACCGTTGATCGCCGTCAATTGCGCCGCCATGCCGCCCGCCCTCGCCGAGAGCGAGCTGTTCGGGCATGAGAGAGGCGCCTTCACGGGCGCGGCCGCCCGGCGTATCGGACGTTTCGCCCTGGCCGACGGCGGCACAATCTTCCTAGACGAAGTGGGGGAGATGCCCCTCGAATCCCAGGCCAAATTGCTGCGGGTACTTCAGGAAGGGAGCTTCGAGCCCCTGGGCGGCGCGGAAAGCCGCCGGGTAGACGTCCGCGTCATCGCCGCCACCAACCGGGATCTTCGGGAGGAGGTCCGCGCGGGCCGGTTCCGCGAAGACCTGTACTACCGCCTCGGCGTGTTCCCCCTCCACTTGCCGCCCCTGCGCGAACGCGCCGAGGACATCCCTCTGCTCGCCGCCCACTTCGCCCAAGTCTGCGCGGCGGAGATGGGACGGACGCTCGAACCTCTCGCGTCAGGCGACGCGGCGCGCTTGGCCGCCTACCCCTGGCCGGGCAACATCCGCGAACTCCGGAACGTCATGGAGCGCGCCGTTATCACCGCGAAAAACGGCCGGCTCAACCTCGAGCGGGCCTTACCCCCCATGGACGCCGCCGCCATCGCGCCGCCGCCAATCCTGGACCTGCTGGATCCCGCCGGACCCGTGCGGACGGAAGCGGAATTCCGCGCTTGGGAGCGGGCGAACCTCCTGCGCGCCCTTTCCGCGACGGGATGGCGCGTCGCCGGCAAGAACGGCGCGGCCGAACTCCTCGGCGTCCGGCCGAGCACCCTCGCTTCCCGCATCAAGGCCCTGGGCCTGACCCGCGCGCCCGGGCGGCCGGCCTAGCGGCCCCAAGCCCTTCCGCGGATGCACGAATAATCGTTGGGATCCGTCGCGAGATCTCATGAATCAACGGAAATTCGCGGCGGTTCGCTTGCGATACGAGAAGCCATAAGTCCTTTTCAATAAAAGGTTTACGCCGTTTCGGAGAAGTTGGCCCGCCCCTTGCTCTCAGGGATGTGCGGGCCATGGGGGCCCGGACCCAACCCGAAACGTTGAAAAGGAACCGGAAATGAACACGACCCACGAAGCTACCAGCCATCTCAATGGCGTCGACGTCGAACGGCTCATGGGAACCATCAAGGCCATCGAGCAAGACCCCAGCCTCGGCCACTTCGAGTTCCGCGCCCAGAACCGCTGGATCCACGGCGGCCACAACCAGTCCGTCATCCAAGGCTTCTACGGCGCCGGCCAAGAAGACACAAGCCGCCGCCAAGCCTTCGTGCTGGACAACGACGAGCCCGACGTGCTCCTTGGCAAGGACAACGGCGCGAATCCCGCCGAGTACGTCCTCCACGCCCTCGCCGGGTGCATGACCACCACCATCGCGTACCACGCCGCCGCCCGGGGTATCCGGATCCAAGCCCTCGAATGCACGCTGTCCGGCGACATCGACCTGCGCGGCATGCTCGGCATCTCCCGCGACGTGCCCGCCGGCTACACGAACATCCGCGCCGAATTCCGCGTCAAGGGTGACCTGACCCCCGAGCAGCTCGAAGAACTGCGCGCCATCGCCGTGAGCTACTCGCCCGTCCACTATACCGTGTCCAACCCCGTGCGCCTCGACGTCCAAGTGACGGCGAAGTAACACGCCGCCGCCCCCTTCCGCCGCCGCCCCATGGCGGAAGGGGGCGCTCGCTTCTCTCCCACACGCGCCAGCCGAGTTGCGTAACGCATGGTCCACAAAAGCATTTTGGCGTGGTGGTGTTCTAATCGGGTAGTGCTCCGCCCTTTGCCTCGCCGGAGATCTCGATCGCTCTCTCATCAACGGC
>SLHB01000409.1 GCA_007136375.1 Candidatus Hydrogenedentota bacterium | reverse complement strand
GTACAACAAAGCGCTCAACGAGTTTAACCTCAACGCCTTCCGCACCCTTCTCGACGGCACGACGAATTGGCCGGCCGTCTTGGACGCGCTGGAGGACGTGGGCTACACGGGCCATCTCATCTTCGAGTACTTCAACCCCTTCCCCCATCATCCCGAGGCCATCGCCTACCATACGGCGGACGCGTTGGACCGGATGCTGGGCTTGAAATAACGTCCTTCGCGCCATTCCCACGCCGGGCGGGCCGTTGACATTGTTCGGGCCCGTCCGGCATCATATGCCCAGGTCGGATCGCCCGCCGCGACTGGCGATGAAACGTGGAATCAACCACGGGGAAGCGGCGGGACATGGACGTTGCCGTTCGCCTGGGCGCTGGAGACCGCAACCGCCGTCCGGGCGGTTTCGTTCTCCATATCAACCCCACCGGAGACACGGAAACCCATGGCGACAGACGATCTAAAGCGCATGTACCGCACCCGCGCCGAAGGCGCATTCCCCGATTCCTTCGAGTTTCTGGGCCGCGCCTACGCCAAGGCCGAGGACCTCCGCTACGGCTCTAACCCGCACCAGCCCGCCGCGTTCTACCGGCCCAGCGACGGCAAAGGCCTCGTTCTAGGGGCCTTTCAACTGCTCAAATCCGGCAAGAGCGGCTTGTCGCAGACCAATATCGAGGATATGCACCACGCCGTGGGCATCCTCAAATACTTGGACCGGCCCGCCTGCGCCGTCATGAAACACTGCAACCCCTCCGGCGCGGCCATCGCCCAGGACGGAATGCCCCTGGCGCAAGTGTACCGGCGCGCCCGGGACGCGGACGCTCAGGCGGCCTTTGGCGGCGTCGCCGTGTTCAACGCCGAAGTGGATGGCGCCACGGCGGAGACCATCATGGAAACGGTGGTGGAAGGCGTGGCCGCGCCCGGGTACAGTCAAGAAGCCTTGGACGCCCTCCACGACAGCGCCCGGTTCAAGCGCAACCGGGAGCTGCGCATCATCCAGCTCCCCAGCTTTTCCGCCTTGCCTAAGTACACGGACGACGATTGCGGCGTGCTGGAGGCGAAGGTCTTCGACGATGGCAGCATTGTCCTCGCGAAGCCCTATCTGTCCCGGGTGAAGTCGGCGGCGGACCTCGCGCCCGCCTACAACGAGCACAAGAAACATGGCCGCATCGACATCGCCCGCGCCCCCACGGAGCGGGAGCTTCAGGATCTGCTTTTCGCCTGGTACGTGAACATCCACGTCCGCTCCAATGGCTGCGTCATCGTCCGCAACGGCCAAACCTTGGCCGTGGGGACGGGTCAGCAAGACCGGGTGGGCGCCGTGGAGCAGGCCATCGCGAAGGTCAAGGCCAAATACAAGGGCGAGGAGTCCCTGGAAGGCGCCGTCCTGTCGTCGGACGGCTTCTTTCCCTTCCGCGACGCGGCCGACGCCGCCATCGCCGCGGGCGTCACCGCCTTTGTCCAGCCGGGCGGCAGCGTGAACGATTACGAGATTATCCAAGCCTGCAACGAAGCCGGCGCCGCCATGGTGTTCAGCCTTGAGCGCTGCTTCTCCCACCACTGAGCGCCGCCCGATGGATTCCGCGCGGGCCGAAACCTTGGTGGCCAGTTTCAGTGAGCAATGCGTCGCCGTCGTCGGCGATCTGATGCTGGACCGCTACATATGGGGCGCAGCCACCCGCATCTCCCAGGAAGCGCCCGTGCCGGTCGTGCAAGTCCGCCGCTCGACTGCGGCGCCCGGCGGCGCGGGCAACGTCCTGGGGAATCTCGCCGCCTTGGGCGCCCGGGCCGTCGCCGTCGGCGCCGTGGGCGGCGACGCGGCCGGCGAAACCCTGCGGGAACTGTTGACGGAACAAGGCGTCTCCGTCCGCGGCCTCGTGACCACGCCGGATCGGCGCACCTGCGAGAAGACCCGCGTCATCGCCGGCGCCCAACAGGTCGTCCGGGTGGACACAGAGGACACCGCCCCCCTGGAAAGCCCTTGGCGCGAACGGCTCGAACAGACCTTGGAAGAAGTGATCGCGGAAGAGCAGGTCTCCGCCATCATCGTGGAGGACTACGCCAAAGGCGCTGTCTCGGCGGAGTTGCTGCGCGGCGTCATCGCGCTAGGCGCGGCCCACGGCGTACCCGTCGCCCTGGATCCCCATTCCGCCAACGCCCATGAAACGCCTGGCCTCCAAATCATGACGCCCAACCGGAGCGAGGCCTTCGCCCTGGCGGGCGTATACGAACCCAGTCCCGGAGAGGCCCCCGCCGCGGACCCCGCCCTGGCCCGGGCGGCCGCGCGCCTGCTGGAGCGTTGGGGCGTGGAGGAACTGCTCATCACCCTGGGGCCCGGGGGCATGCTCCTCTTCCGCCAAGGCCACGGGCCGCCCCGCCACATCCCCACGCGCGCCCGGGAGGTCTTCGATGTCTCCGGCGCGGGCGACACGGCCATCGCGGCCTATGTCCTCGCCCGCGCGGCCGGCGCCACGCCCGAGGAATCCGCGGAGATGGCGAACCACGCCGCCGGCGTGGTCGTCGGCAAGATCGGGACGGCGCCCGTCTATCACGCCGAGCTGCTCCGTAGCTTCCAGGAGGCCCCCCAGCCATGACCGCGGCGGTGTTCTTAGACCGGGACGGCGCGATCATCGAAGACAAAGGGTACCTGCGCGATCCCGTGGGCGTTGTGCTCCTGCCCGGCGCGGCCGAAGGCCTCCTGCGCCTTCAAGAAGCCGGACTCCCCCTCATCGTCGTGACGAACCAGTCGGGGATCGCCCGGGGCTATTACACCGAAAGCGAATACCTCGCCGTCCACGGCG
>SLHB01000425.1 GCA_007136375.1 Candidatus Hydrogenedentota bacterium | reverse complement strand
GGCCACATCCCGCTCGGCATCGAACTCGCGAACAAACTCTGGCAGGACGTGCAGGCCGGGCAGAACACCGACAACTGGGACAAGCTCAAGCCGCCCACCCAAATCGTCAAGCTCCACCTGCTCCACCTCATCGCCAGCCACCACGGCCAGCACGAATTCGGCTCGCCCACCCTCCCGCGCACGCCCGAGGCCTTCGCCCTGCATTACATCGACAATCTCGACGCAAAGCTCGAAATGGTCCGCGGTGCATACCTCACCGCCCGCGAAACCGCCCCCGGGCTCGTTGTGGCCGCGGAGGAGCAAGAACACGGAGAACACGAGCATCATGGGCAGCAGAAAGCGCGAAGCCGTGCGGAGAATAAGGGAGTTCATGACCCTTTCTTCCTCTTCGGCCGCAGGCGCAACAGCGAATACGCGCCCAACCCCGCCACGGCCAGCACGGCGATCTCCGCCAGGGTGTCCAACGACCGGAAGTCTACTAGGATCACGTTGACGAAGTTGCGCCCGTGGGCGTCCGGCAGGCTCCGTTCCGCAAAGAACTCGTGGATGGAGTCATGGAACTGGATCTGCGTCGCCACGAAGGCGAACACGGTCATGAGGACGCCGATGGTGATGGCGACCACGGCGTCGCGAAACTGCGTGGCCCGTCCCGCGTACACGGCGAAGCGGGACAGGTGGTAGAACACCAAGACGAAGAGGATCACCGTGAGCGTTTCAATGACGAACTGGGTCATCGCCAAGTCGGGCGCGCCGTAGATGAGGAAGATGATCGCCATGGCGTAGCCCACGACGCCGATGGCGGCGACGGCGGCCAGGCGCGAGCTCGTCCACACGGCGAACACGGCCGAAAGGAGGATGAGCGCCGCCAAGACGCCCTCATAGAAGCGGACTTCCGACAGCACGATGCTGTCCAGTCCGGCGAATCGGGTCACGAAAGTGCCGCCGGCCAAGATGATGGTCGTCAGCACCGTGATGAGCATGTAGCGCCGGAGATAGCCGTTCTGTAACGTCCGGGTCTGCCAGGCGGAAAAGCCGAGCACGCCCGCCAGCGTCAGCTCGTAGCCCCGTTCGGGCCCAAGGTTCGTGAGCGGCGCCAGCGGCGCGGTGAGCCGGCCGAGCCCGTCCCGGAGCCAGTAGATCGCGGCGCCGCCCGCCAGCGTCAACACGCTGAGGAGCAGGGGCAGGTTGACGCCGTGCCAAAGCACAAGCTCCACTTCCACGGGCGCCGCCAACAAGGCGCTGGCCGCCGGCGCGATGAGGTTCGCCGCCGTGAAACCCGGGAAAAGGCCGATGAACAGGCCCAGCCCGCCCAAGAGCGCGGGCCCTAGCCACATGGCCACGGGCGCTTCGTGGAGCTCCTTCGGCGTGGATTGGCGCGCGCCGAGAAACGGCCGGAGCACGAGGAGCCCCGCCACCGTCACCATTAGAATGTTCGTAAGCAGGGCGAGTCCGCCGAGGATGGCGCCCTCAGCAACGTCGCCCGTGACCGCCTCGTACATCAGCTCCTTCCCCATGAAGCCGAAGAACGGGGGAATCCCCGCCATGGACAAGGCCGCCAGTGCCGCCGCCGCGAACGTGATCGGCAGATGGGCGCGCAGACCGCCCAGCCGCGTGATGTCTTTCTCTCCCGTCTCATGGTCGATGGAGCCCGCCACGAGAAACAGCGCGCCCTTATACAAGGCGTGGACAAGGAGAAACACCATGGCCGTCTTCAGCGCCAACTCCGTGCCCATGCCGATGAGCATGGTCAAGGCGCCCAGGGCGCTGATCGTCGTGTACGCCAAGAGCCGCTTCAGATAGTTCTGCGGCAAGGCCATGCATGCGCCCAGCGCCATTGTCGCCGCGCCAAAGCCTGTCAACAGCCAGAACCAGAGGTCCGTGCCGCCGAGCATGGGATTGAAGCGGGCCAGCAGATAGATACCCGCCTTCACCATGGTCGACGAATGCAAGTACGCGCTCGCCGGCGTCGGCGCCTCCATCGCGTTGGGCAGCCAGAAGTGGAAAGGCCACTGGGCCGATTTCGTGAACGCGCCTATGAGGACCAAGAGCAGAATGGGGACGTACAGCCCGTGCTCCCGGAACACGTCCTCGCTGGCGAGCAATGTCTCAAGATCGTACGTGCCCGCCACGACGCCCATGAGCACCAGGCCCGCCAACAGCGCCAAGCCGCCCGCGGCCGTGACCAGCAAGGCCTGCCACGCCGACTCCCGCGCCGCCGCGCGCTCGTGGTCAAAGCCGATGAGGAGATAAGATGTGAGGCTCGTCAACTCCCAGAAGACGAAGAGGGAAAGGAGATTGCCGGACAACACCACGCCCAGCATCGACCCCATGAACAGGAGGATGTACGCCTGGAACCAGCCCGCCCGGGGATGATCCTTCAGGTACGCGCCTGTGTACGCCACGACCAGCGCGCCGATGCCCGTGATGAGCAAGCCGAAGAGGAGGCTCAGGCCGTCTAGATAGAACGACAACGTGAGCCCCATGCCGGGCGCCCACGGATACGCCGCCGTCACCGCGTTGCCCGCCGCCACCTCCGGGATCTGCGCCAAAAGATACACCGTGGCCCCCGCCGGAACCACGGCGAGCAGCCACCCCGAAAGGCGGGGCGCGGCCCGGTGGATCCACGGCGCGGCCGGCGCGACGGCGAAGATGACCAGTATGACAAGCAGCATCGGTGGCGGTGCGCCTCAACACTCCGTAGGAAGATGTTCGGTTGGCCCCATAAGAGCCGCCGGCGCCCCTGGGCCCGGCGGAGCAAGCAAGGGAAACGGCGTGGCAGGCGCAGCGCGTCGGCG
>SLHB01000487.1 GCA_007136375.1 Candidatus Hydrogenedentota bacterium | reverse complement strand
TGAGATTACCCAGCTCACTGATACCTCTGACTGGGATACCTTCCCCACGTGGGCGCCGGACGGTGAGTATATCACCTTCATACGGGCCGAGCACGGCAAGAAAGAATCCCATATCATGATGATCCCCGCCGATGGCGGCGAAGAGGAGCACCTATACTCCGGGATCATCGATGGGCCAAGCGCTCTAACCACGGCTCTTAGCGCCGGTTTGGATTGGTCGCCAGACGGCCAATGGCTGGCCTTTAGCGCGCGGGATTCGGAGGACAGCCCTTGGGCGGTAGTCATGCTTGCGCCGGAAACCGGCGAGATCCGGCGGGTCACAGAGCCCTCACGCGCAGCAGGTGAAGACCCCAAGGCCAGCGTTGGTGACGTTCAAGCGGTGTTTTCCCCTGATGGACAAACACTCGCCTTTGTCCGCCAAAACAGCGAAGCAAAGGGCTTCATATATCTCACCAGTACCGACGACGGTGACCCAAGCCGCCTGACCGATCATCCAGAGGGCATCCGGGGGTTGAGTTGGACGTCTGACGGCCGTGACCTGGTATATTCCTCAGGCGGTCTATTCAATCCGCTCTTCCGCGTGCCCGCTACGGGCGGCGATCCCATTCCCATCTCCGAGATTGGGCAGGGCGCGTATAATCCAAGTGTTTCCATGGAAGGCGGCCAACTGACCTACGTACAAGTCTTCCCGTCGTGGCGCCTACGCAGGACGAGATGGCGGGAAGATGGGGGAATTCAATACGTTACACTTCTGACTTGGGCCGCCGGCAAATCCTTCCCACGTATCTCACCGGACGGGAACCGGATAGCATTCGGTTCCAACCGTTCCGGACGAAGCGAGATATGGGCCGCCGATAAAGATGGAGCCAACCCTGTTCAGCTCACGAATCTGCAGAGACGTCACGCGAGGGCGCCAGCATGGTCCCCGGACGGCGATTGGATCGCATTCGAGGCTTTGTCCCATGCTTCCGCTGCGGACACACACAACCTATATATGGTCAGCGCGGACGGCGGCGCGGCTCATCAGCTTACTGATGTGTCGAACCATGACGGCAACCCAGACTGGTCACGCGATGGAGAATGGATTTACTTCTCTTCCGATCGTAGTGGTAAGAACCAAATCTGGAAGAAGCCGGTAAACGGCGGCGAGGCCATTCAGATAACGCGCGAAGGCGGGACCCGGCCCTTCGAAGGCCCCCATGGCAAGACAGTATATTACGCGAGGGGAACGAACTATGAAGATCGACGCATCCACATCGACAGTATTTGGAGGGTTCGCGCTGAAGGCGGGGAGGAAACCTCGGTTCATGATGGATTGGAGCAGATTCGAGCTGGCTTTTGGACGGTCAAGGATAACGGCATCTATTTCGTCGACTTTGAGTCTTATCCGTCGGCGCTCAAAGTGTTCGACTTCGAGACGGAGCAGATTCGCACCGTTATCGCGCCTGACGTACTCGGGGTGTATGGCATAGGCGAAGCACGCTACGGATTTGATGTGAACCCGGATGAAATGTGGGCCGTTTCGGTACGCGCCGACAACAGGATTCCGGAGATCTACCTCGTCGAGAACTTCCGCTAGCCACGGGGTTGCATCGCCTTCGGGTCATCCCGATCTTGTCCTGCTCCTCTCTTTGGCAAGACGGCGGCGCCTCGTGCGGCGAACCGGAGGCTTCTCACTCGACCCCCTTTTCCACGGCGGCCTCGGCGCGAGCCAAGACGGCGGCCGTAGTCGCCTCGTCGACGCAATACTCCCCACAGTTCTCGCAGACCTGAGCGGGCACATCCTTGATGATAACGATGCATGCGTCCCGTTGGAGCGTGACGGCGGCATTGTCTTGCCCGAATTGGAATTGGAGCGGTGAAGCAGTAGGCTACTCCTAACCGGCTGGTGCGAAGACCATGAGACGCAAGCGCAGGAATTTCGCGGCGGCCGGGCGTTAGCCCACGGGCTCCCAGGTCCCGGATTCGCTCGACCGGTATGCGGCTTCGATGACTTTGACGGCGTCTTCGGTGGCTTCGAGGTCCCGCTCCAGATCGTGTTGGCTGATCTCGTCTTTCAGGATGGCGATGAGCCGGTCAACCTGGTGGGGGACTTCCGCGCCGGCCTCGACGGTTTCTTCGGACTGCCCTGGACCGGCATGGCGGTAGCCGCCGCCCTCGCGCCACAAGGTGCGATCCGATCCCACGACTTCCAGGCCCGCGGGGCCGCCGGTCTGGGTCCACGCGGACTCGACCGTGCCCAGGAGGCCCGACGCAAAGCGGACTTGCGCAATCCCCGCGTCGTCCACTTCGGGGTAGATGCCGGATTCGTTGCGGATCTCCGCCAGGACTTCCTCGATGGGCCCGAAAAGGGTCAGCACGAGGTGGACGGCGTGCGTGCCCAGGTCCAGGAAGGCGCCGCCGCCGGCCAGTTCCGGATCGGTGAACCAGGCCACGTCATCGCTGTCGAACCAACCGCCGTAGGCCGCGTGGTGGGCGTAGCGGTCGCGGATACGGGTGATGTCGCCGAGGACGCCGTCCTCGAGCACCGCCTTGACGCCCTGCATTTCCGCGGTGAAGGGGTGGAAATAGCCGGCGAACAAGGGGTTGCCGTGGGCTTCGCGGAGTTCGCGAACCCTTGCGAGGGCTTCCGTGGTGGTGACCAGGGGCTTGTCGCAGAACACCGGCTTCCCCGTGGGCATGATCTCTTCCAGCAACGGGAGATGGGTCGTGTTTTCCGAGCAGATGATAAAGCCGTCGACGCCGTCATCGCCCACGATGGCTTCGAGGTCGGGCTCGAAGGGCGCGCCGAACTCCTC
>SLHB01000098.1 GCA_007136375.1 Candidatus Hydrogenedentota bacterium | reverse complement strand
GGGCCTTCCAGCCGATCCGCATAGGCCAGCCGGATGTAGCCGCCATGGTGATGGGCGAAATAGAGGTAATACGCGCCTAGGGGATCTTCGATCCATTCCGGGACCCGGATCAGCGATGGCCCGTTGATGTTGTTCCCCACGTCGCCGATCATGCCGTGCATCTCCCGGTGGATGATCGGGTTCGCCTCGAAGCGCTCGACGCGAAAGCTGAAGCCCTGGTCGTCCGCCCTCGCGTCCGTGAACCCTGCGCTCAGCGTCATCGCGGCCGTCAAGCCCGCCAGAAGAGCCCCGCGCGCCGCGAATCCTGTCCGCCCCGGCGCCCAGCCGGGCCGCCGTCTGTCTCCAACCCCTGTCATGCTCCCAGACCTCCTGTGTGCGCATGCCGCCCCAGGCGCGTCATCGCGCCGGTTGCCCCAGGCGCGTCATCGCGCCGTTTGCAGTTTTCCAAATCTTGTGGGGCAAGCCTACGCGCGTTTCCACGAAAAGATCAACCGGTTCAGCCGATTCTTCCAGGGTTCGGCGGGAATCCCGGGGGTTCTCTCCGGAGTTATGGGTTGTACGCGTTGTTCGTGGCCGTAGGCGTGGCGAAGGCGCGACTGGAGTCTGGCGGCGGAGACGCCGGCCGGCAAGGCGGCGCGGTCTGGGCGCACAGGGCACTTTGCTTGGGCGGACGGTGTTGAACCGGGGACTGCTCCACCGTTGACTCGGCTGTGGATGCAAGGAGAGGTTTTCTGGCGAGGCAACGCTCGAATGGCAAGGCGATGGGCACAGCCAGACGAGTTTGCCAATGTGCTGTCTGGAGCAATGTAGAATCGTGCGGCGACAACGGCTGTCTTGGGAAGCGATTGCCTCAATGATCGGTAAACGGCGGCGGCGCCTGCGCCGATGGGGCTCGCGCAACGGCGGTGAAACGCGGGTGTGGTGGAAGGAGTTCGGCCTGCGCGGCGTTCTTGCCTGCGTCGCCGTGGCGTGTCTCTCCGTGGCGCTCGCCGTGGGTTGCGGGCATCTGCGGAATGGCCCTCCAGGCGCGCCGCCCGTGGCCGTGGATTCGCCAGACCTGGCTCCGGAAACACCCGCCGGCCCGGAGGCCCCCGCTCTAGAGCCGGCGGGGCTCGAAGGCCGCATTATTTGCATAGATCCTGGCCACGGCGGGCGTTGGGCGGGCGCGGCGGCCCATGGGCTTCGCGAGGCGGAAGTAAACCTTGACGTGGCCCTGCGGCTTGTTCCTCTACTCGAGGAAGCTGGGGCGGAAGTCGTGCTGACGCGAACCGGCGAATACGCCGTGGACAACGCCAGCCTGCGCGAGGACTTGGAGGCCCGCGTGACCCTCGCCAACGAAGCCGGGGCCGACGCCTTCGTCAGCATCCATCACAATGCCGAGTATGGCAACCGTGGCGTGTTGGACGATCTGGAGGTCTATTACCAACAGGGCGACCCGGGCCCGAGCATGGATCTAGGCCAGGCCATCCTGCACCATCTCGCCGAGGATTTTCGCCCCAGCGCCACCCGCAAGCGGCTACTCCCCGGGAATTACCGGGTGCTCCGGCGGTCCAATATGCCGGCCGTGTTGCTTGAGTCGGCCTACCTGACCCATCGGCCCAGCGCGGAGTTCCTTAAGGACGGGGCGGCGCTTGAACGGCAGGCCCGGGCTATCGCCGATGGCTTGGCGCGGTATTTCGAGATGAATCCGCCGGTAGTTGAACATCATTGGGTGGAGGAGGAGACGCCTCAAGGGGCGCCCGGGGCGCGCATCGCCTTTCGGCGCGGACTGCCCTTGGACATGGAAACGTTGACCGTGACCTTGGATGACGCGGCCTTGTCCGGCGCCTTCGCCATGGAAAACGGATTCCTGCTTTGGCGCGGCGCGCGTCCCCTCCCCAACGGTCAACACCGGCTCGTCTTCGAAGGGCGCAGCGAAGCCGGCGCCAGCTTTGTCCACACGGTTCGCATGGAGATCGACCGAGATCCCGCCGTTATCCACGTAACGCAACATCCTCCCGAAGTTCCCGATGACGTTGGCGCAGAGGTGGCCTTTCATGTCCATGTCCGCGACCGTTTTGGGCTGCCCGTTCAAGACGGCCGCGCCGTGACCCTCGCGGGCAGAGGCGGCCGCACGCGGATAGAGGATGGAACCGCTGTTTTCCACATCCCCGCTGGCGATCTCGGCGGCGCGCTGACCTTTTCCGCTGGGGACGCGGAAACGGAGTGGGCCGTCCGGCGCGGCGGCGCGCCGTATCGCGCCGTGGAGGTCCGCGCCCGCGATGGCGCGCCCTTAGAAGGCGTCCAACTCCGCACCGCCGCTGGCCATCACGCCGTGACGGACCGCGCGGGCTGGGCCTCCATCCCCCAGGAAGCCGGCGGCAACATTACCCTGGAGAAGCCCGGTTTCGAGGCCACTGAAGGGGAAGACGGCGGCAACCGGATGGAATTCACCCTAAATCCCGTGAAAGGCGGCGCGCTCCATGGGCGCACCATCTTTCTCGACCCCGCCCACGGGGGCCGCGAACCGGGCGCCGTTGGGGTGGGCGGCCTTCGGGCGAGCGACGTGAACCTAGACGTCGCCCGGAGAGTGGCCGCACGGCTCGCGGCCGCGGGCGCAAACCCCATCCTCGCCCGCACTCGGGATGGGGAAATCAGCGACTTGGAGCGCGTTCGCGCGGCGGACGGGGCGGACGCCGCTCTGTACGTGCGCATCACCTTTGGCGAAACGCCTCCCCGAAACCGGGATCCCCGCGATCCAGAACTGCCCCGCGTCACGGAGCCTTATGTCGCGCATTACCCTGGCAGCGCGAATGGAGAGCGCCTCGCCCGGGCGCTCGCTGATCGCCTCGGCATTGGAGAAACCCGCTCCTCCCACACCTATGTGCTGCAACAGCCCGCGGCGCCCGCCGTCATCATCCATCCCGCCAGCATCGCCGCCGATGGCGAAGCGTTCGAGTTCATGACGCCGGAAGCCCGCCGCCAGGCCGCGGCAAACATCTACCAAGCCCTTCTCGACTACTTCCAAGAGGAATGACGCGGCCCGCCGGCTTTGCTCCCCATCCGCGCGCCGCCCTATAATGGCCCGCTGACGCGCTGGGGACGCGGAACGGTTCCCGGCCCATGGCGGCGGTCTACGCAACCCAGGGAGCACACCCACGGATGAACGAGCGCGAGGAGCGTCCCACCCCGGAGGAACACGAAAGCGCGGCCCAGCCCGGACACGAGCCCAGTCCGGCGGAAGGGGGCGGCGCCGAGGAGCCGGCGCTGGATCCCGGCGAAGAGTTGGTCAAACAGGACATCCTCACCCGGGAAGAGCTCACGCGCATCCACGAGCAGGCGCGCAAGAGCGGCACGCCCTGGCACCGCTGGTTGTTGCAAAGCGGCGCGGTCAGCTTCAGCGCCTTGCAGGACATCCTCTACCAGGAATTCCACCCCAAGTCCGTGCGGAAAGAGCACCAGGCCCTCGGCTATCAGCTCGTCAATATGGGCGCGATCACACAGGCCCAGCTCGATGAGGCGCTGGCGGAGCAAAAGCGGAATGGGCGGCTCCTGGGCAATATCCTACTGGATCGCGGCTGGGCGGGCCGCGCCACCATCGCCAAGGCCCTGGCCAAGCAGCATCAAATGGAGTTCGCTGAATGCGCCAAGACGCCGAGCGACCAGGAAGCCCTGGACGCCGTGCCGGAAAGCATGGCCCGCAAAAACAACTTTATCCCCCTCAGCCTGGAGGGTGATAAGCTCACGGTTCTTGTGAACACACCGCGGACCCGTGAGATGCTGGGCAACGTGGGCGTCATGCTGGGCAAACGGATCCACCCCATTCTGACGGAGGTGGACGACATCCGCGAGGAGATCGCCGGGCGTTACCGGGGCAGGAACCGGCGCTCCCTGTTTGGTCTCATCAAGAAAGACAAGAACAGCGAAAGCGCGGGCGGCGGAACACAGCGGGAGGACGCGCGCGAAGACGGCGGCGCGGCGGCGGTAGCGGGCGAAAAAGGCCCCCGCTTCTCCCAAATCGCGCAAGAGGCCTCCGGCGCGCCCGTGATCAAACTAGTGTCCACGCTTATCGAAGGCGCCGCCAATTCCGGCGCCACCGACATCCACGTGGACCCGCAACAGCCCGAAACCCGCGTGCGCTACCGCATCGACGGCGTGCTCCACGACGTCATGGGCATTTCCAAGGATATCGAAGCCGCCGTCGTCTCCCGCATCAAGATCCTGGCGGACATGGACATCACCGAGACGCGCCATCCCCAAGACGGCCACATGAGCCTGAAGACCGGCGGCCGCGAGTTCGATGTGCGCGTCGCCACGATGCCCACCTACCTCGGCGAGCGGATCGTCTTGCGCCTCCTCGACCAATCCTCGGTCCTCGCCGGCATCCGCGATCTCGGCTTGGAGTCCGGCGACGAGGAACGGCTGCTCCGCTTGGTCGGCCAACCCTACGGCATGATCCTGGTCACGGGCCCGACGGGCAGCGGCAAAACCACCACCCTCTACGCCTCGCTAAACCAGAAGGACGTGATGCGCGAGAGCATCGTGACCCTCGAAGACCCCGTCGAATACCAACTGTCCGGCATCAACCAAGTGCAGGTCGATCCCGACATCAACCTGACTTTCGCCAAGACCCTGCGCAGCGCCCTGCGCCAGGACATCGACGTCCTCCTCGTCGGCGAGATCCGAGACGCCGAGACGGCCCACATCGCCATTCGCGCCGCCATGACGGGGCACCTCGTTTTCAGCACCCTCCACACCAACGACGCCGTCGAAGCCATCGGCACCATGCGCAACATGGGCGTGCCGTCCTACCTCATCGCCAGCGCTCTCACCGGCGTGGTTGGCCAACGTCTCGTGCGCATGATATGCCCCGAATGCAAGACCGCCTACACGCCCAGCGGCGAACATCTCCGCGCTCTGGGCATGGCGGAAGACGTGGACGTCCTGCATCAGGGCAAGGGGTGCGAACATTGTTACGGCACCGGTTACCGCGGGCGCACTGGGGTGTTCGAGGTCTTCGAAGTCACCCAGGAAGTCCGCAAACGCATCTCCGCCGACGAGTCCGCCGAGGAAATAGCTAAAGCCTCCGCGTTCCCCAGCATGGCCGAAAACTGCCGCAAGAAAGTCTTGGCCGGCCTCGTCGACGCGCAAGAGTACTTCCGCACCGTTCGTGTCTGACTCCCGAACGCGAGGCGGCGCTCCGGGGGAGGCGTCCGAAAGGGCGCCGAGGTGGAGGGTTTGTTTCATAAAGCGCCAGCGAATAGGGCCGAACGCTCCAGAAACCCTGGCGCCTTTTGATGAGCATCGCTTGATTGACGCCGCCCCCGAACGGGCGGATTGCCGCACCGTGAGTTTAGAAGGCGCGCACGCGGCGCTTCAGACTACGAGGAGAACCCGGAAACGATGAACAACGGCTTGCGCGTAACCGTCTGGAACGAAGGGCGGCACGAACAGCAGGACGCTGCTGTCCGTAAACTCTATCCCGATGGCCTGACAAAACCCATCGCCGTCCATCTCGGGAAGCAACCGGGCGTGGCGTCCGTGCGCCAGGCCGCTTTGGATGACCCCGATCAAGGGCTCTCGGACGGCGTTCTCGCCGAGACGGACGTCTTGATCTGGTGGGCCCACATCGCCCACGACGAAGTCGCCGACGACCGGGTCGACGCGATCCACGCGCGTATTCTCGAAGGCATGGGGATCGTGGTGCTCCATTCCGGTCATTTCAGCAAGATCTTCAAACGCCTCATGGGAACGTCTTGCGACCTGAAGTGGCGCGAAATGGGCGAGAAGGAGCGCATCTGGGTCGTGGACGCCGCACACCCCATTGCGGCGGGCGTGCCCGAATGCATCGAACTGCCGCACACAGAGATGTATGGCGAACCGTTCGGCATTCCCCAGCCCGACCAGCTCGTGTTCGTAAGCTGGTTCCAAGGCGGCGAGGTCTTTCGAAGCGGTTGTTGTTGGCACCGGGGCCTTGGCAAGGTCTTCTATTTCCGGCCCGGCCACGAGACCTATCCCATCTACTACAACGAACAGGTGCTGCATGTCATCGCCAACGGCGTCCACTGGGCCGCGCCTTCCGGCGGCCCCGCCCATCAGCAGGGGAACACCGAAGCCTGGGAGCCGCTTCCCCCGCCCGCGTGACGCGCGGCCGCGGTTTCCTGGCTTTAAGTCCCGCACCGTTTCTGCCGAATCTTACCCCAGAGCGGTTGAGCGGGCGGGCGCTTCCGGCGCATTCCGTTGTAATTGGGCCCCGCTTTTCAAGAATGTTACGCTATTTGCGATATTATTCGAAGTCAAGCGGCCGGCGGGTAAGAGGGACCCGGCGCTGGGCGGGACGCGAACGAGCAGGAGAGGCTTCTTGTATTCTCTAGTGTGTGAAGGCGCGCGCGAAGACCGGCTCCGCCGCGCGGGATTGGACTCTTAAATGCGGATAATCCGGACCGCCGACCTCAAACCGGGCTTTGTCGTCGGCCGCGCCCTCACGGATGAGAAAGGCAACATTCTCCTTCAGCAGGGCGTCGAGCTAACACAACGGTATATCCAGGCCCTCGAAACCAAGGGGTACAACCGCCTTTACGTCCAGGACCCGGACCTCGGCGACGACGACATCGAGCCGCCCGAAGATCTAAGTCCCGCGACGCGGGCGAAGGCCATGCTGACGTTGCAGCGGAGCTTCGCCGAGGTCGCGAAGCAATTGGGCACGGTAAAGCGTCAGTCCTTTGATGAGCTTCTGGAGGCCTGTTCAAGCGAGACCGCCCGCGTGCTCATGGGCTCGAAGGGGCCGCTCGCGGACATGCACGAGGTTGCGAATAGCATCCTCAACGAGGCCCTGACGCACAGCACGCTGGCCGGCCTCACGAGCATGAAGAGCGCGGATTCTCACCTCTACGATCACTCTATCGACGTGTGCGTAACGGGCATCATGATCGGCCGGACAGTGGGATTGACGAACACGCGCCTGCGCCAGCTCGCCACGGGCTGTCTGCTCCACGACATTGGCATGATGTTCATCGACGACAAGGTGAGCCGGACCACGAAGATCCACCATCACACCCGCCTTGGCTATGAGCTGCTGAAGAACAACGACGATCCTGACATCATGGCGCCCCATGTCGCCCTGGAGCATCACGAGCGACAGGACGGCAGCGGCCTGCCCCGAGGCCTGATCGGCAGCAACACCATCGCCCGGGACCGGTCCCTGCGCCCGCCGATTCCCACATTGATCGGCGAAATCGCCGCCGTGGCGGACATTTATGACATCCTGCTCACCGGCGCCGCCAACCAGGACCCCATGCCGCCGGACATGGCGTTGAACGCCATCCGGCAAGCGGCGGGGACTCATCTGAACCGGCAAGTCGTGGAGGCGTTTCTCCGCGTGGTGCCCGTGTATCCCCAAGGGATGGAGATCATCGTCCGCAGCGAGTACTTGCACAATTACTCGGGCATTGTGACGAAGGTGAACCCAACGCAGCTCGATAGGCCGGTTATTACCCTCGTCCGCAACAACCACGGCAAGGCCATCCCCGCCATCGCCATCGATCTCGTTGACAAGACGGACATGTTCATCCGCTGCAAGGGTCTGTAAGGCCGTGGGCGCCGCTTTGGCGCGTCAGCCGCCAGCCTGCATGCGGAGCATCTCCAACTCCAGCTCCAGACGCTCGCGGCTCTGTTCGTCGATGTCGCCAACCTCTTCCAGGATGAACTCGTAGTGGCCAATGGCTTCCTGGGGCGCGCCGGTCATGCCCAGGATACGGGCGTAGGTCAGCCGGAGGTCCAAGTCATCGGGATGCTGCGCTAGCGTCTGGTTCAACACTTGCAGAGACAACGCCGTGTCGCCCACGGACAGATGCGCCTCGGCCAAGACCATCGCCGTGGACGGGCTGCGCTCCGGCGCCACAAGCGGCAGCGCGCTCGTAAGCAATTGGCGGGATCGTTGGGGGTTTCGGAGCAAGTGGTACACAACGCCCAGGTTGTGCAAGGCGTCGCCGAGGTCTTCGCCGCTGATGTCCCGGCGCGGCAGTTCATCCACGAAGAGATCCGCGACCCACGCGACGCCTTCCGGCGGCTCCGCCATCGGATCCCGCTCGGCGAGCAGGGCAACGAGATCCGTTGTCGCCTCGACGATATCCCCATCCTCCGCGAACGCCATGGCCAGGGCGTCCAGGGCGCCGGAAGCTTCCGCCCCGCTGGCCCCGCTCGCGATGGCGGCCGGCCCCGCCGCGCGGGCGTCCGCGAGAAAGGCGTCCATCCTGCCGTACCGCGCCGCGAAACGGGCATAGTTCTCCCAGAGCTCCTCCCGGTGCGGGGCGATCGCCGCCGCCTCCGTGAGGGCCTCTTGGGCGGCGTCCGGATTGCCCAAGCCTTCAGCTTCCACCTGGGCGAGCCAGAGCAGCAGTTCCATACGCTGATCCGCGGTGAGGCGGCTCCGTTCTAAAGTGTTCAACAACGCGCCGTGCATGCCTTCGAAGCCGCCTTGGGCCGCCGCGAGCTGGTAGAAGGTGTCCCAGAGCCGAAGGTTGGAGGGATCGGCTCGCGCCCCCGCGACAAAGGCCGCCTCGGCCTCCCGCGGTTGGTCTAGAGCCATATGGGCCTGCGCCTTGAGCCGGTAGAGTTCGCCGCGGTTCCCCGAGCCATGCTCAAGGGCCTCTTCGAAGTGGAAGGCCGCCCGCTCCCACATCCCTGTCAACGCGGCCGCGCTAAGGACGTCTTCTTCGTCGTCCCCGGCCTGCTGCGCGGCCTGAACCGCCTGCACCATGGTGACCCGGCCGAGGATCTCATGGCCTTCGTGCATGGGCGCGCACAGTTCGACGACACGCTCCGCATAAAGCGCCGCCTCGCCCAGGGCGCGCTCCCGCGCGGCCGTCACTTCCGGATGTTCGTCGGGCTGCGGCGGCGTCACGCCAAACATCATCGAAGTGTGCGCCAAGGGCAGCAATGTGACGAGGTAGTAGGGGTTCTTGTTGAGCGCGGCGCGCAATGTTTCCAGCGCGTCGAGGGTCTCGTCCTGGCGCAGCATCGCCATGGCCTTTTCGCGGGTGGGCCGCCAGTCCCAGGGCATCCGCGCCTCGGAGGCCTCGTAGAACGCGATGGCCTCTTCATCCGCGCCGAAAGCGGCGGCGGAGCGGGCCCGTTGGTAGTCCTGTTCGCCCAGGAACACGTAGGTGTTCATCACGGCGAATAGGATGGCGGCGGCGGCCGCCGCGCTACGCCACAAGAGCGCGCCCCCGGACAACGCTTCGGATTGGGCGGGCGCATGGCGGCCGCGCCAGAGCCCTTCCAGGCACCCGGCCATAACGAACAGGAACACGCCGCTCACAGGCACGCGCAAATTGAATCCGAACAGCGTATCCCCCGCGAAGGCGGCGAAGAAGGCGGCCAGAGCCAGGCCGAGAGCGCGTCTTCGTCTGTCATCGCCGGCGCGGGCCGCGTACATGACGCCATAGCCCATGCCGAAAACGAGGAACGCCAGATACAGGGCCGCGGCGGGCAGGCCGGCGTCCACCGCCATTTCGAGGACGTCGTTGTGGACGTTCCGGTTGTACATGCGCTGCGTAGCGAACCATTCTTGCTCATAAGGCGTCCAAAAGCGGACGTTCTCTACCTCGTAGTTCCCTGGACCATAGCCAATGATCGGTTTTTCGAGGATCATTTGCGCGGCGCTATAGTAGGCGTTGTACCGCAGCAACAGCGAGCCGTCCAAGGGCGCGCGGCGGTCCGTCAAGGTTTGCGCGCCCATCCACGCGGCGGCCAACGCGGTCACGGCTACAACGCTGGCCAAGGCGAAGCTCAGCCCCGCGGCGGCCAAGGGGCGCCGGGTCACGCGGAACACGGCGAAGGCCGAACCCGCCAGGATAGCGGCCGCGGCGAGTCCGGCCAGGCTGCCCCGCTGCCCCGTCATGAACAGGTGCGTGAGGAAGATGACAAGAAAGATCGCGGCGGCGTAGCGCAGGCGCGTCGTGAGCAAGTAACAAGCGAGAACGATGGCGAGGAGGAGGGCGTGGGCCGCGAAGTTTGGATTGCCGAACGTCGCGGGCACATTCTCATACACCACGGTATCCACGTGGGCCCACCAATGGCCCAAGGGATCCATGCCGGCGCGCTGGGAAAACCCGTAGATGGACGCAACGGCCACGGCGCCGCACAGGAAGAGCATGAGGCGATGGACTTGGTCCGGCGTCCGGTAGGCGTGATACGCGGCGAGAAAGACCAAGACACAGGCGAACCACCAGCCCACGCTTTGGAAACTGTGGCCCCAATAGCCCGAGAGGACCCCGGCCACGGCGTACAGGATCAGCACGCCCAGGAGAATTTCCAAGAACAGCCTAGGGCGCTGGAAGGGACGGCGCTCCAGCAACGTGCCGGCCAAGGCGATCACGCCGCAGGCGACGGCGGTCCAATGGAGCACAAGCGTCTTGATGGGATTGGCGGTGTCCGCCGTGTAAGGCCAGATCGCCCACGTCAGCGCGCACAGCGCCAAGGGAAACATCACGCGGAGGAGCCGGGCGCTCAAAGGCCCCCTCTCTTCGGCGGGCGCTTCGTGGACTTGGGCGGCGGGCTTACGCTCCCTGGACTTCTTCTTGTCGTGTTTGTGCTTTTTTTTCTTGGTCATATTATCCAGCGCGCCGTCCGGCGCGCGGCGGACACCCTAAAAGCGGTCCTCTCCCCTGGACCCGCCGGCCAAGAAGCCGTCCGGGAGGGGTTGTCGCGGCAAAGAGCCGTGCACGCTAGACAGTGGGACGGCCCACGCTGAAGTAGCGGAAGCCCATTTTCGCCATAATACTGGGTGTGTAGAGGTTGCGGCCGTCAAAGACGACCTTTTGGTTCATCAATTCGCCCATGCGCTCATAATCAGGGCGGTGGAATTCCCGCCATTCCGTGCAGATTACGAGGCCATCCGCGCCCTCCAAGGCGTTGTAGGCCTTGGGCGCCAGGGAAATCCGGCCGCCGTAATGCTCCGCAAGCTTCCGCTCCGCGGCGGGGTCGAAAACATTGACACGGGCCCCGGCCTCCAGGAGCGCGTCGATAATGACGAGGGCGGGGGCGCCCCGGATGTCGTCGGTCCGCGGCTT
>SLHB01000307.1 GCA_007136375.1 Candidatus Hydrogenedentota bacterium | reverse complement strand
GCCGGGCAAGGTGGCCCCGTTGAGCCGTTTACATTCCCCCGGGCCTTCAAAGGGGAATGCCAATTAGCGAAAGTCCCCCTTTCAAGGGGGATGTAGGCCCCGCATCGTCAGCCTAGCCCTCGACCCGTCCCGTCATCCGCGCGAGCATCTCCGCGAGGTGCCCGAAGCTGTCCCGGTAGTCGGCTTGGCTCCGGCGGATGACCTCGTGCGCTTCCTCCCGATCGTAGACATGGGTGATGTGACAACTGTTGTGGGTGTTCTCCGGCGCCGCCTTGTACGTGAGAAAGTAGTGACGGAGCCGGTCAATGAGCATATTCGGGCATTGGCGGATGTCGTTCCACTTGCCGTAGGCCGCGTCGCCCTTCATCACGGCGATGATCTTGTCGTCGGCCTCGTCGCCGTCGATCATCCGGAGGCCGCCAATGGGAATGGCGGGCAACAGAATGTCGCCGTGGCTGATGGTCTTCTCCGCCAGGATGCACACGTCCAGGGGGTCGCCGTCGCCGGCGATGTCCTCCCGGCCCGTACGCTCCCGGCACATCTCGGCCACCCGCTCGGTGCAGTGGGTCTGGGGCAGGAAGCCGTATAGGGCAGGGCAAATGTTGGAGTACCGCTGGGGCCGGTCGACCTTGAGGTACCCCGTCTTCTTGTCCACCTCGTACTTGACCGTGTCCATGGGCACGATCTCGACGTAGGCCATCACGAGGTCGGGCGCGTCCTTCCCCAACTCCACTCCGTGCCAGGGATGGGACTTGCACAGCAGGCCCATGGTCTGAAAGAAGTGGCCATCCCCGGTTTGCGCCAACTGCTCCATCTGTTCGTCTTTCTCGGACGGCGCCATAAGTGGCTTCCTTTGCTTAAGTTGTGTGCTATTGGGGGGATATCCCCGTTGGACACGGCGGATCTGGAGCCCGGCTACACCAAGGCGTCCAGCTCCTCAACGAGATGGCGCAACCGCGCCATGGCGGTGGCGACGGGCTCAGGCTTCTCCATGTCCACGCCGGCGTCCCGCAAGAGGTCCAGGGGATACTTCGACCCCCCGCCCTTGAGGAAGGCCAGGTATTGCTCCCGCTCCGCGGCGCCGCCCTTCATGACCCGTTCGGCCAGGGCGATGGCCGCGGACAGGCCGGTGGCGTATTTGTACACGTAAAACGCCCTATAGAAATGGGGAATCCGCAGCCCCTCCAAGGGCAACAGCTCATCCAGCGCGAATCCTTCCCCAAAATAGACCTCCAGGAGCTTTTCGTACTCGCCCCGCAACTCCTCCAGGGTAAGCGGATCGCCCGCCTCGGCGATTTCGTGGATGACCTTCTCGAACTCCGCGAACATGGTTTGCCGGACGAGGGTGCCCCGGATTTCGTCGATCTCCCGGTTGATGAGATAGGCCCGCTTCTTGTCGTCGTCAGCCTGTTCGATGAGGTAGCTGTTCAGCAGTTGCTCATTGAAGGTTGAGGCCACTTCCGCCACGAAAATCGTGTAGTTGTAGTATTGGTAGGGCTGATTACGGGCGCTGTAATAGGTGTGCATGGAGTGTCCGGCCTCGTGGGCCAGGGTGAACACGCTGTTCAGCGTGTCGTTCCGGTAGTTCATGAGGATATAGGGCGGGCTCTTGTAGGTCCCCGCGGAAAAAGCGCCGCTCCGCTTCCCTTCGTTCTCGTAGCGGTCGACCCAGCGGCCCGTCAGGCCCTTCGCGAGGGTCGAGCAATACTCGTCGCCCAAGGGGGCCAGCGCCTCGGCGATCTGGCGGGCCGCGTCATCGTAGGGCACGTCGACATCGCCGAGATGGACAATCGGCACGTAGCAGTCGTAGATGTGGATGTCGTCCAACGCTAGAGCGCGGCGGCGGATGTCCAGATACCGGTAGACGACGTCGAGATTGTCCCGGACGGTTTGGATGAGATTGTCGTAAACCGTCACGGGCACGTTGTCGGCGAAGAGCGCGGCCTCCCGGGCGCTGGGATAGTGGCGCGCCCGGGCTTGATAGATATCCTGCAGGACCGAAGAGCCGAGGGAGGCGGCCAGCGTGTTCTTATGGGCGTCAAACTCCGCGTAGAACTTATCGAAGGCCTCTTTCCGGACGCGGCGTTCCCGGGATTCGTACAAGGAGGACAGGCTGCTCTGGGTCAGCTCGATCTCCTCGTCCTTCTCGTTCGTAACGTAGCCGAACTCCATGTCGGCGTCGGTGAGTTGGCCGAACACCTTGCTGGCCGTGCCCGCCACCTCCCCTTGCATGGCGAGAATGCGTTCTTCCGGCTCGGACAGGATATGAGGCTTGAGCCGCAGCAGCTTCTCCAGCATGAACCGGAGGTCTTCCAGCTCGGGATCCGCTAGGAACTGGGCCATGCGGTCCTCGGGGATCGCCTGGATTTCCGGGGCGATATAACTCGCCGCCTCGTTCACCCGGGTGGCGAAATGGGTAAAACGGGCCACCATGCCCTGGGCCTTGGCGCTCCGCACGTCCTCGCTCTGGCGCAAGAACGCATAGGAGCCCAAGCGCTCGCCCTCTTCATCAAGCCAGATTTCGTAGCGGAGGCACGCCGCCAGCCGCGCGGCGGATTCGCCCAGGGTCCCCTGGAATTCGGCGATCTTTTCCACAACGCCTTCCAAATCGTGGAGGCGCTTTTCCCACTCCTCGTCGTTTTCAAACAAAGGCGATAGATCCCAGGTGTCCTCCGGGCGAATTTCACTGCGCTCCGGCGTCTTCTTCCGTGTCGCCATACCGTGGGGATGTCCTTTCTGTGTGCTCCGCCGTTTCCCGTAAAGTCCGCTCAGACTCCGCAAGATTGTGCGCAAATGGTACCATGGCCCGTATCGAGTG
>SLHB01000258.1 GCA_007136375.1 Candidatus Hydrogenedentota bacterium | reverse complement strand
GTGGGTTCCATGACGAGGTGGTCGGTTTCATGTTGAGGCGCAACCGGAAGGCTCTGCCTGATGCACGGCAGTACATTACCTATAAGAAACCGGATAGCCGCGCGGAGAACTCCCGGCGTCCGAAAGGGGAAACACCGTGAACCATGACGAGCTTGCGCCCGGCCGCGTGCTGGCGGGCCGCTTTGAACTGCTCCGTCCCCTGGGCCGGGGAGCGGGAGGCAGTGTGTGGCTGGCCGGCGATACGTATCTGGACGGTGCGCCCGCGGCCGTCAAGGCCCTGTCTCTCTTTGGAGCGGATGCGCCCGCGGCCTTGGCGCGGCTGAAGCGCGAGGTGTTGCTCGCCCGCCGGCTGCGGCATCCCGGCATCGTGGCCGTGCACACCCTCTGGGAAGACCCGCCTTACGTGTTGCTTTCCATGGAGTACGCCGGCGGTCCCACCTTGGCCAGCGCGCTCGCACGCAGAGCGCGGCCGTACGCCGTCAAGGAGGTTCTGCCGTGCGCCGCCCAGCTCGCGGCCGCCTTGGATTACGCCCACGGCGAAGGGGTGCTCCACCGGGACGTGAAGCCGGACAATATTGTGCTAATGCCCGACGGCGCGGCGCGGATTCTCGATTTTGGCATCGCGGACGCCGTCACCGGCGCGGAAACTCATGGGGACGTAAGCGGCACGCTTCTCTACATTAGCCCGGAGCAATTGCGGGGCGAGCGCCTCGATGGCCGCGCCGACCAGTACAGCTTGGCGGCTACGCTCTACACCTTGCTCGCCGGGCAACCGCCGTTCGCAAGCGGCGCCCTTGCGGCGGACATTCAGCTCACGGATCCCCCGCCCATACCGGCCTTGTCGAACGCCGCGAACGGCGTCATCGGCCGGGCCCTGGCGAAGCGGCCCGAAGCGCGCTTTCCCACGTGCCGCGCGTTTTACGACGCCCTGGCCGTGGCCGCCGGCGAAGCCTGTCCCTGGGAAGAGGGCGAAGGGCCGGTCTGGCCGGGGCCGCGCGGCGGAAGGCGGCTTCACCGGACGTCATCACCGGAAGCGGATACGGCGGTGCTTGGCAAGCGCACGGGAACCGTTAGCCATCGTCAGTTCGGCGAGGCGCTGGTGCAGCAGGGCTACATTACACAGACGCAACTCTCTGAGGCGCTGGACGCGCAACGGCGCCAGGGAGGACGCTTGGGCGCCGTGTTGTGCGGGCTTGGCTACGTCGACGAGGAACAAGTGTTGACCACACTGGCCGCGCAACTCAATCTGCCCCGGGCCGCCCCGGAAACACTCGCCCGCGGGTGGTCCTTTCGGGGCATTCTGAGTCAAACCGAGGCCGAGCGCCACCTGTGCCTGCCCTATGAACGCAAAGAGGACATTCTCTACACCGCCATGGCCGATCCCCTGAACCTCTCGCTTATCAACCTCATTGAAGGCCGGACAGGGCTGCAAGTTCGGCCGGCCGTCGCGCCGCCCGAGGCCATCCGGGCGGCGATTACCCGCGCTTACGGCAAGTCCGCATAGAGGCGCGTCCCGGCGCGTCAACACTTGAGCGCGATCCGCTTCTAACATGACTGCGAAACGTTTGATTCGCCGCCTTGAACGCCCCCCGGAATTGGTCTAGGATGGGCCAACATTTCTCTAACGGGGTGTGAAGCAGGGGAATTGGCGCCCAGGGGACGCGCCTCCGGGAGGGACTCGGAAGGGGCGGCGTCAGCCTTTCTGGCTTCCTGCCAATTCCTTGTTTCAAGGCCGCGCCGAGGGGCGGCGCGGCGTTCCCGCCGGAACGTGGAATTCCCAGCGGCCGTGGGGCGCTGGGATCAACGGAAAGCAGCGGAAGGACTTGTCCATCATGAGCGATCTTTCAGTAAAGGTGCGGCTCGGCATCATGATGTTCCTGCAGTACGCTGTGTGGGGCCTATGGTTGCCGATCATCCCCATGTACTTGCAGGCCTCTACGGAAGCGGGCGGCTTGGGCTTCACCCCAGGCCAAGTGGGCTGGATCATTGGAACCGCGGGATCCATCGGAGCGATAACGGCGCCATTCATAGCAGGGCAGTTGGCTGATCGATTCTTCGCCACGCAACGTTTCCTGGGGTTCCTCTTATTCGCGGGAGGAATCGTCATCTTCACGATGGCGTATATGGAGTCATTCTGGTGGTGGTTGGTGTTCTCGGTGCTGTACAGCATTTGCTATCAGCCCACCCTTACACTCACGAACTCCCTCTCCTTCGCCAACCTGAAGGACACCAGCCGGGACTTCCCCAAGATCCGTTGGCTGGGAACGGTGGGGTGGATCGTCGTGGCCTTTGTGTTCGCGGCCATTTTCCTACGAGAGAACTACGAGTTCTCGTTGGCGTTCCCTTTCATTGGTAGCGAATCCCATCCCGACGCGACGGCGCGGGTGGTCTACGCGCTCATGGTCTCCGGCGGCTTGTCCATGGTGTATGGGATCTATGCATTCTCGTTCTTGCCGCACACGCCGCCGCGGCCCGAGGCCGCCGAGGCCCTGGCCTTTGCCAAGGCGTTTCGCCTCCTGAAGCAGCCCAGCTTTCTGGTGCTGTTTATCACCGCGCTGCCCATCTCGGTCGTTCTGTATGTCTATTTCATGCAGACGTCGCCCTTCTTGCAGACCGGCCTCGGGCTTGAGGAAGGATATGTGGGACCGGCCATGTCCATCGGCCAGTTCGCCGAGATCGTGGCGATGCTACTGCTCGGGCTTGCGCTGGTCAAAGGCGGGTTCCGGTTGACCATCTGTATTGGCGGGTTGGCCTACGTGCTCCGCTTCGTCGCCTTCGGCAGCCACGAGATGCTGCCGGTTTGGCTCGTGGTCTCCAGCCAAGCGT
>SLHB01000244.1 GCA_007136375.1 Candidatus Hydrogenedentota bacterium | reverse complement strand
TTTCCCCGAGCCGCGCAACCTTTTCCAACGGTCCCTCTTCGATTTCCCCGCGTCCGAGGTGGGCTCCATCGGCGTGGAGCGAGCCGAAGACAGCTTCGAGCTGTCCCGCAGGGAGGACTCGTGGGTGCTCACCCGCGAAGGCAGCACCGCCGACACGGACGACGGCGTGGCCGAGGCCCTGGCGGGCGCCCTGGCCGGTTTGCAGGCGGAGGACATCCTCTTCGGCGTGACGGACTTGCCCGGCGACGCCATCGCGGTGGTGCGTTTCGCGACCCTTGAGGACGAAGACGAGTACATGCTGGAGATCGGCGCGGAGGAGGACGGCGCCCATCCGGCGCGGTTGACCGGCCTTGAGACGGTGGTTACTCTTGGAACGTTGGATGTCCAAGACCTCCTGCCGGCGAGCGACGGGCTCCTGTACCGGCGCGAGGCCGCGCCCGTTCACGATCACGCCGCGCCGGACGGCGTTCAACTGACGCCAGGCCCGGCCGAAACGGCGCCGGAAGATGTGCTTCCCACGCCGGAGTTGGTTCCGGAGGATCTCGGCGGGGACTACCAGATCGAGTTTGTCGAGCCGGAAGAAGAGGTTATCGAACTGCCCGCGCCCGGGGCGGACAACGGAAGTTAGACGCGCCCGCGGCGTTGATTCGGGACAATTTGGGGGAAAGGGGGAAATAACCGATGAACAGCCGCGAACGCATCCACAACGTCCTTGCGGGCCAACCCGTGGACCGCATCCCCGTGGCGCCCATCTTCATGGCCTGGGCCGCGGAATACGCGGGCCACACCTATGGCGCCTTTCAAGCGGACTACCGGGTCCTGTGCGAGAGCCTCGTGAGGGCCCGCGAGCGGTTTGAATTTGACCAGCTCACGACGCTGAGCGATCCGCACCGGGAGACGGCGGACTACGGCGCCAAGGTCACGTACCGGGAGCACGCCACCTTCCGCTGCGAGGCCCCGTTGCTCGCCGAAGAGGGCGACATCCGCAAACTCCGGCGCATGCCCATCGAAGAAACCACCCGCATGCTCGACCGCATCCACGGCATTGAACTCTTTCACCGGGAGCACGGCGGCGACGCCTCCATCTTGGGGTGGATCGAGGGGCCCCTCGCGGAGTTCTGCACTTTGCGCACGCTGCAAGCCGCCATGACCGACCTCCTCACACAACCGGCCTTCTTTCACGACGTGTGCGCCATCACCATGGACAACGCCATCGCCTGGTCCCAGGACCAAGTGAACGCTGGCGCGGACATGATCGGCGTCGGCGACAGCGCGGTGAGCCTCGTCAGCCCCGAGATCTACCGGGAGCACATCCTGCCGTGGCACAAGCGCCTCTTCGAGGGCGTTCACGCGGCGGGGGCGAAGGCGCGGCTCCACATCTGCGGCGCGATAGACCACTTGATTCCGGCCATCGCCGAGTCCGGCGTGGATGTGTTGGACATCGATTGGATGGTGGACCTGGCCGGGGCCCGGCGCATCGCCGGAGACGCCATCACGCTGTTTGGCCAGTTCGATCCGGTCCATGTGCTGAAGGAAGGAACGCCGGAGAGCGTGGCGGACGCGGCGGTCCAGAACATCCGGGACGGCGGCCCCGGCCGCTTCGGCCTGATGCCTGGCTGCGAGATTCCGTCCGGAACGCCCGAGGAAAACATCGCCGCCTTCTGTCCCGGACGCGGCTGCCGGATCATGGACGCGTTGACGCAAGGGGCCGCCGCGCCCCGTTGAGCCGGACGCGGGTTCAGCGATCCCCATCCGCCTCGGCGAGGCGCGCCGCGAAGGCCTCCAACAGCCCGGGCCACTGCTCCAAGGCCGCCTTGCCCGCGGGCTTGACGGCGTAGACGCCCCGCTCGACCCGTTCGAACCAGCCGTAGACGTTGTTGGCGAGAATCGCCTGGGTCTTGGGGCCCGCGCCCAGGGCCCGGAGCCGCCGGGGCGCCATCGGCCCCCGCTCCGCGAGGCAGTAGGCGGCGTAGAGGGCCGCCTCGCGGTAGGCCGTCAGGAGCGGGCGACGCGTGCTGCCGCCCGTGTTGTAGTCGCCGCTGCGCCCGTTGATTTCCGTGATGACCGCCCGGCGCGCGCCATGATTGCGCCGGGGCGTCCAGGGCAAGGGGTGAAACGCCACCTCCACGTGGGGCGCGCCGCCCTCCGGGTACGCCACCCAGATGAGCCCCAGCTCCAGCCGCCGCAACAAATGCAGGATCCCCTTCCAACGCCGGCTTCGTCCGCCGTCCCGCGGGCGCGGCGCCGCGACATACACCGAGGGCGTGAGCCGTTGCCGCCGCGCCGCCTGAATGAGCAAGTCCATGGTGATGCTCCGCTTCAGCTCCACCACGGCGAGATCCCCGTCCCGCACCGCCGTGATGTCGCAATCCCGGACCTCGCTCCGAACCGTGAAACCTTGCGCCTCCAAGTAGGCCCGCACCGGCCCCGCCAGTTCCGTTTCCGCCCGCTCCCTCGCCTTGCCGCTCATATCCGTTCCCGTCGCTTTCGCCGCCGGTTTCCACCCCAATTGGGGGCCACCATAACCCTTCGGCGCCGGCGCCGCAAGCAGGCCGCGGGCAGGGCGAACCGGTATGCGACTTGGAGCGTATTGAAATAATGTTTGCTAATACATGAGTTTTCCGTTTTTGGGCTTGTTCGTATATGTAAGTGCTGTATCCATAACTTAGCTACACTTTATAAGTTCCCTGTGGTTCCAGTGCGCATGGAGCCGTCATAATCGCTTGATCGTTACTGACCCATGGACGTACACGTTGGCTCCGAAGGCTTCATGACCGCCGGTCACGTAGTTCTTCCATCGTCACGGGTATCTTTGTTCGATTGCGATCA
>SLHB01000429.1 GCA_007136375.1 Candidatus Hydrogenedentota bacterium | reverse complement strand
GAGCCCGACAACGTCTTGCCCCAGATGCCCCCGAGCGTGGCGGCCCTCTATCACCTGCTGCATCTCTTGGCGCCTGGAGACGTGTACGCCGACTTTGTGGGCAAATACCGCCGCCGCGAGAAGTTCTACGGCAAGCTGAAGACCACCTTGGCCGAATACGTCGCCGCCTTCAACGAACCCATCATCGAAGGGTTCCATGCAGCCGACAACAACGACGAGAGCGTGAAGGCCTTTCTCCGCGCGAACGCCGAAAAGGTGACCCCCGTCGCCCTTGGCACCGTGGAGGCTTGCAAGGAGGCCATGGGCCTGTCCCGGAGCCTGTACCGCGCGTAGCCTGCCCGCGGCTCCACCGCGATCCGCCGGGCGTCCGCCTTTGCCGCGCCATGCCCGTTGGTGGCACAATGGACCTCATGCGAAACACGTTGGCGGGGGACAGCTTCCACGGGGGAGAATGGCAGCGTAACACAATGCTTTATTACATGTATACGGCGTTTCCGACGGCGCGCGCGAAGGACCACGCGCGTGGGTTTACCCTCATTGAGTTGCTAGTGGTCATCGCCATTATCGGGATTCTGGCGGCCATTCTGCTCCCGGCCCTGGCCCGGGCGCGGGAAGCGGCGCGGCGCGCCAGTTGCCAGAACAATCTGCGGCAATTCGGCGTCATCTTTCGCATGTACGCCAACGAGGCCCGGGATCACGCCTATCCGCCCATGCCGCCCTACAGCAGCGTGCGGCCGGACACCCGCTCCAGTCCCCTGTGGAGTTCGCCCTGGGCCGCGTCCATCTATCCGGACTACATGACCGATCCGGCCATCGCGGAATGCCCGTCCGACTCCGGGGCGGATCCCGGGTGGGTCAGCGTGTTGGATCGCATGCCCGAGGCCGGAGCGGAGTTCGAGACCTGGAAGGAAGCGTCGCTGGAAGCGGAGGACATGACCTCCTTCGACTACTTCCTCAGTGGAGAACTGGCCCGATCCTATGCGTATAAGGGCTATGTCTCGACCAACGCAGAGGAATTCTACGGCATCTGGGGGGCGACTTCGGTCAATCCCATCCTGGGAGCCGTGGACATCATGGGCGTGGGCCAGGTGCACTGGAAGGATTACACCCAGGACCTCAACATCTTCGACGGGGACTGGCCGCCGTGGGTGCCCTTCCCGCCGGTGGAGGCGACGGGCGTGGCGGGCCGCGCCACGGTCATGCGGCTGCGCGAAGGCGTGGAGCGCTTCTTCATCACGGACATCAACAACCCGGGCGCCGGCGCGCAAGCCGAGAGCAGCATCTCGGTGATGTGGGACACCTTCGGCACGGACGAGTTCGACGACAATGTGGCGGGCGCCTCGGTCTTCAATCACACTCCGGGCGGGAGCAACGTGCTCTTCATGGACGGCCACGTGCGGTTCATCCGCTACCCCACGGAATTCCCCATCATCGACGAGGAGGACGTGGTCAAGGAGAACAGTCATCATGGCTTGGGTTGAGGGCCATGCCGGCCTTGCGTTCTGGGCGCCGCCCGCGGACGCGGTCCGCCAAGGGGGCCGATGAGCAAGCAGGGCCACATAGCGCCCGTGCGCGTGCTGCCGGAGGAGTTGGCGAACAAGATCGCCGCGGGCGAGGTTGTCGAGCGGCCAGCGTCGGTGGTGAAGGAGCTTGCGGAGAACGCCCTTGACGCCGGCGCGCGTCAGATCACCGTGCGCCTGGTCGCCGCGGGACGGCGGCTGATAGAAGTCTCCGACGACGGCCACGGCATGTCCGAGCAGGACGCCCTCCTGGCCGTGGAGCGCCACGCCACAAGCAAGGTGCGCAAGGCGGAGGATTTGGACGCGATTCAAACCCTTGGCTTTCGCGGGGAGGCCTTGGCGAGCATCGCCGCCGTGTCCCGGTTCGAGATGGTTACGCGGCGGGAGCAAGACACGGCCGCCGTGCGGATACGCGTGGACGGCGGCATCCTTCGGGACGTGGAGGAGACGTCGGGTCCCGTCGGCGCGCGCGTCACGGTGAACCGTCTCTATTTCAACACCCCGGCGCGGGCCAAATTTCTGAAAGGCATGACCACCGAGTTGGGCCAATGCGTGGACGTGGTGCAGCGCCACATTCTCGCCCGGGAAGGGGTGGGCTGGCGGCTGTACCACAACGACAAGCTGCTCCTCGACATCCCGGGCAACGCGTCCCTGCGCGAACGGGCCGCTCTCATCTGGGGATTGAATTTCGTGCGTGATCTCGCCGAGATCGACGGCGAGCACGGCGGCATGCGCATCCAGGGCCTTATCGGAACGCCGGCCCTGACGCGCTCCCAGCGCACCCATCAGTTCTTCTTTCTCAACCGCCGGCCCATCACGAACCGGGCGCTTCAATACGGATTCGAGGAGGGATACCGGGAGCTGCTCATGGTGGGCCGGAAACCCGTGGGTATTGTGTTGGTCTTTCTCCATCCCCGCCTCGTCGATGTCAACATCCACCCCACGAAACGGGAAGTGCGGTTTCGCGACGAGCGGGCCGCCCGGGAAGGCGTGCGGCTCCTTGTGCGGGAGCGGCTCGCCACCCTTGAAACGCCGGAAGCGGAAGCCGCTATCTCTGGAGAGCGCCGTGGCGCCGCCCCCGCGCCAGTTGCGCCGCGGCCCGTGGAGACGGCGGAGACCGCGGACCATGGCGGGGCGCGGAACGGACGGGAAGAAGCCGCGCCGGTCGTCCCTAGGAATGCAGAGGACGCCGCCGTTGACGCGGGACAGGCGCCTGACGCCGAGGGCTTGGACGCCGCCGTGGCGCCGGATCGGCGCGAGCCGAGCGAGGCCCCCCGGGAGGCGGAAGCGCCGCCCATACTCCAGGGCGG